>JAZTWS010000111.1:0-8774 GCA_045636005.1 Eubacteriales bacterium
CCGCAGCGAGATAAGGACCGCCCTTGGCGGTGGAAGGAGCCTGCGCGACTTCATTGTGCTTGCAGACTTTATAGTTGCGCGGGCTCCCTCAGTCGCCTACTCGGCGCCAGCTCCCTCCCCCAGGGGGCCTTTCGAACTATCCCCTTCGTTTATGCGTAGCCATTCAAACACACCGATAAATCAAAATTTGAACGCTTGAAGCGGAACAAGTTTAGGGAATTACGAAACGCGCAGCTCCACCAGCACCACCTCGGGCCGATTGTTTACGCGAACCGGAATGATACTGTTCCCGATGCCGCGGCTCACGACCATATGCGTCGGG
The DNA here is from genome assembly GCA_045636005.1 of Eubacteriales bacterium. GTDB lineage: Bacteria > Bacillota > Clostridia > Oscillospirales > CAG-272 > RGIG8775. The sequence goes on from JAZTWS010000111.1 coordinate 323, forward strand.
CCCTCCGAAAAAAGCCCCGCGTCATACTTGGGGAAAAGCCCCTGTCCCGGCGCAACCACGCCACCCAAAAAAGGAAGTCGGAACTGTCCGCCGTGCGCATGTCCGCTGAAGACCAGATCCACGCCGTATTCCACATAGACCTCAAACAATTCGGGGCGGTGCGAAAGAAGAACCGTGTACCCGTCCTCCTCGCTCACCAGCGCCTTGAGCTTGGCGTCCATGATGGCCTCATCGTCGGGGCGCGAAGGGTCGGTGTGAAAGCGCGGATCGTCAACGCCCATAACGGTTATGGCTTCGCCCGACCGTTCGATCGTTACCTTCGCGTCCGCAAGCACCGTCACGCCAAGCGCGATCAACCCTTCCTTGAGATCGGCGTATTTCGCCGTCTTTTCCTCGTGGTTGCCCGTCACGTAATAGCAGGGCGCGATCGTAAGCGCACGCTCCGCAAAGCGCAGCGCCACGTCCACCCGCGTGTTGCGCGGCGACGCGATCATGTCCCCCGTAATCACGATGACATCGGGCTTGGCATCCTCCAATAGAGCAAGCAAGCGCTCGTTGTCCTTGCCCATTTCCACGTTATGAAGGTCGGACACCTGTGCGATGCGAAAGCCGTCAAACGCGTCGGGAAGCCGATCGCTCGTTACGGTGTATGTATTCAATTCCAGTGCGGTATTGCCCCAAACGATCCATACGGCAGCCGCCACCAAAAGAACGGCAACAAGACCCAAGACCAGCCTCTTTTTCATCCTTCGTTGCATCAATCCCTCGAACATTTCTCCGCGTCGATCGCGAGCACCAGCATCAAGGCGTAGAGGGCATCCGCGGGGTCGTCAACGTCGATAACGTAAGTATCCGTCCAATGCCAGATCTCCTTGGAAACGGCAGCCACCTGCCGCCCCGAAGCGTCCAAAATGCGATAGTCCCACTCGAACCAGTCGCCGTCTACCTGCCAGCCGTGATAGTCCACGGAAAATTTGGGCTTAAAGAAGGTAAATTCTTTCTGAATGCAGCCCGCGTAGCTCTCGCCCAAGTACATTTCAAACTTCGGGAGCCATGTGAAGATCTTTTGCTTCACGCAGCCCACCTCGTTGCCCTCTGCATCGTAGATGCGCAAAAGATGGCCCCACGCAAGCTCGCCCTTTACCGTAAAGAGCGTATTGCCCGCCTCGTCGTATATGTCGTAGCTGTCAAACCACGAAAAAAACCGTTGCTTGAATAAAAGCTTCATGTCGTTATCTCCTCTCTTTGTACGGATCCTGTCCGCACGCCTGCTCCACGGGAAGAATCAGCTTGGATTTACCAAGATGTATTTTGTTTTTGGCCCTCACCGTCTCGGTTTGCCAAGCATACGCGCCCTTTTGGTTGGTATGGCAAACGTAGGTGTTGTTATCGGTAGAGGCAATGTCCAGCCGTAAGCACTCCCCCGCCTTTACCAAAAACGCATATTCGTCAAACCGAAAATCCAGCGTCACGGCATCGTGCGGTCGATAGGCGCCCACCGCGTAGCCAAGCGACGTGATATCGTGGCGAAGCACGTAGGTATATTCGTCTTTTTTAAGGCAGATCCGAACGTAAAACGAGGTGTCGGGACGATCCGACTCCACCGCCAAGGACACCTGCATTTGCCCCTTCACGAAGGTATCCCGCTCGAACGGCGCCGTAACGACGCTCACCACGTCCGCACGGCCCGCAAAGCTCTCCCCGAGAAGCCCTTCCTCGCGGAACGCAGGCGGCTCCATGGGGTCATAGTCCAAGGAAACCGTTCCGTCCCCCAACGGAAGCGTCACGGGCGCCGTCGGCGTCCCGTAAAAATCCCCTTCCCATCGGTTTTCAAACGTGCGATAATAGGTGATCTCGCCTTTTTGATACGGAAGGGGATGCCCCTCTCGGATATGGTCAAACCAATCGATCGGATAGTCCGCGCCAAAGGCCTCCCGTCTTTGCCCCTGCGGAAAGGCAAGGCCGAACTCCCTATGGTAACCGTCGCCGTGATTGTAGGGGGACACAAGCAGAGCGCATTGCTTTTTCGTTCGCTCGCTCATGCGCTCCCACATACGAAAAACGCCGCCCACATAAAAATCGTTGTAGCCCGTGGTAAGCAGGATCGGAATGTTGGCATCGGTCACGGCGTCCTTCGCGTCAAATCCGCCAAAGCGCGTGCGCCAAAAGGCGTGCGACGGATCCGCCGCCTCAAGCATCTGCTCAAAATCCTCCGCGCGATCGCCAAGCACCCGCTCCGAAAGGCCTGCGAGGGGTAAATCCGAGAAGGATCGCATACTGAATTCCTTTTTTAAGCCGCATTTGTCCTTATAAAGTCCGAAATGCCAATTCGCGTGTCCCTTGCGCATCTGTCCGCCCCGGTACCAAAGACGGTATCGCTCACTGTCCTGCACCTCAAGTACCGCGCCCTTAATATCCTTTTCAAACGGTGCCGTAGCGTAGTGGAGCGAGGCGGTATAGCTCGCCCCCAACAAAAACATTTCGCCGTTATAAAACGGTTGCTTGCGGATCCATGCTTGGAAGGCAAGCCCGTCCTCGCGCTCGTGAACGTAGGGGACGAAGGCCCCCGTGCTTTTCCCCTGCCCTCTACAATGCTGATAGGCGACGGCGTAGCCGCGCGCCAACCAAGACCTCATGCTCCCGTAATACGCCTGCGCGACCGCGTCCTCGGTCATGCCGACGGCGTTTTTCACATACGGGGAACGGCAAACGACCACCGGAAATTTCCCTTCCGCCTCCGGCAACAAAATGACGGTAAAAAAGGCTTCCCCGTCGTGTTTTACGTACTCATAATGTATGCAATGGCTCATATTTTTCGCACCTTCTCACAAAATATAAGGTTCTTTTTTATTGTACCACACCCAAAGAGATGTGTCAAGGCGCGCAGAAAAACACGCCCAAAAGAAAACCGCTATTACCTCATTGTCTTGAGCGAGGCGACCCTTAACCGCTGCGCACGGCAACCTCGGCATAAAATCCAACCAAGAAAAGCAGACCGCTATTGATCGTCCGCACCGGGAACATCCGGTTTTGCAACACACCTCACCATTTTCAAGGGAACGTGCCTTGACACCTCTTTTTCGATGTGCTATAATATCAATAGAATATCGGGAAAAAAGAGGTGGCAAAATATGATAAAACCTACAGGTAAGCAGATTGTTATTGGCACCGTGGCAGTAGTCATAAGCATTCTCCTGCTCGCGGTAGCATGGCCGCTCATTGGTTCCTACCTTTTGGGAAAGCCGCTTCATTTTATTGAACTCGACCGCTATAGCACACGAGACGATATCTACCGGTGGCTCGGAGAACCGGACGAGCAAGAAGAATATCTTTACCCAAATGGAAGCTACTACGACGTATACAAAACAAAGATTTTGGGTGTACCGGGCGAGATAAGCGTGGACTACTTTGAAGGAACGGACGATGTTTTTGTGGTTCAGTTTACGGTCAACTCTGTTGATTTTAAAAGCCAAGCGGCATATGAGCGAGCAACGGCTCGGACGCGCCTGTATTTTGAAAGCGTGCTGTCTCGTTGGCAAAAGAATGATCATAGCGACGACGAGGATTTCAGCATCAGTTGGGTGAACAGGGATCGCCATATTGCATACACAATATACGACTCAAAAATATACGACAAAAATTTTAATGAGAGTGACGGAATGATTTTCCAGTTTAATACGTGGACGGAGGAAATGGATCAAAAAGAGGAAGAACTGGTAAAAGACATCCGTGACCTATATGAATCCCTCATGCAAAGCCAAAAAGATCAAGCTCACAAAGAATAACGCTATGGAATAGCGTTACTTCCCGAACTTGCGGAACATCTTTCAAATTGAAAACCCTAAAAACACGAAAACCCCTTAAAAATCAAGGGCTTTTACGATAGGACCCCAAAAGAAAAACGAGGCATAGCCTCGGTTTTCTTTTGGGGTCACCCTTATTCCTCGGTAACCTCCATTTTCAGTATGTCAAGAAACGGCTCGACCTCGTAAAGCGGGACTATAAGCTCAAAGGGCGTTCCCTCCCTCAAAAAACGAATGGAACAGTATCCGTTCATCGAATACTCCTCCTCGTATTCGCCCACCTGCCGCTTTACGATGTGGTACTGTGCATAGGGCTCGCTGTCATACTCCTCGTCCTTCATCCAATCACTGAAGGTTATCGTGTCCCCAAGCTTGACCACCGCCTCGATGCTTGCGATCGGCACGGCGATCACAACACCCACATGGTGCAGGCAAAGATTGCCGTCCTCCTCAAACACATCCATCTCATCGACGTCGTAAGGCTCGTCGGGGGCAGAGCCCTCATGGTAAAAACGCCCGAAAAGCTCCACCTTCCTCGCGTCGCTCGGCACCCTCAGCTCTCGCTTGGATATTTCGTTCAGACGGCCGAGCTCGTCGTCTATGGCATCCACCGAATCGTTTTTGCCCTCTTTCTTGCCAAACACGACCTTGAGCACCAAAAAAACGACCGAAAGGGCAAGCAAGATGACCGCCATCGCCAAAAGCGCCTCGGACAAAGCCTTATTTTCCAAATATTCAACCAGCGTCATAAGACCGCAGAACAGACCGCCGATCAAGCACAAAACGAAAAAGATGCTCATCACACCATGAACGCCAACTACACTTCTTAGTATCGACTTGCTCAACTTCTCGTTCAGCGCCTCTCTCTCGGCCGCGACCGCCGCGCTCTCGCGCCGCAGAATAAACTCCCCGCGATCGATCTCCACATCGTCCTTGTCTAAATTTACCCTAAATAAATTTTCTCTTTCCATAGCTTGTCTTCCTTTCTATCTGCGCCCTTTTTCGCACCGTTATTCCTGGCCATAGCCCCTCTTCTTGCGCCGATATTCCCGTCTTACTGCTTCTCTTATTTTTTTCACGCGGAAAGCGAATACAAAAGACAAAATAATATTCACCACCCAAACGATCATAAACACGCCAAAAATAACGGCTTCATTTTGAAGTACCGCGGGGAGTGATTCGATATTTTCAAGCAGAATATAGGCGATTGCAATATATATAAACATCAAAACGATGCCAATTACGGTCAACGCCACGTATATCTTATATTTTTTGGGATATTTTATGCTCGCCAAATCCTTGTTTTGCTCTGCCGCCTGTGTGACCATCTCAAAGACAGCTCTGTCGCGCCGACGTCCGCGAAATTCTTTCGAGGTACCGTCCACAAAATAAATATCCGAATTCAAAACGATGCGCCTGAGCTTCTCATATTTGGGATATTTCCGTATAACAAGCACGGTGATGAAAAAGTAAGCAAAGCCCAACAATATCAAGGCTATACCCAATATCCGCATAACCATTATAGAGCTCGTAGGACCGGCGTTCGCCCATATTCCAACCCCTAAAACAAGACCGCCAACACCTAAAAAAAGAAGGGTAAGAAAGATCATAGACACCAAAATATAAGAAAAATATTCTTTTTTTATCATCCCATTAAAAATATCTTTTTTCTCTTTCACCACACCACCGCCTTTCTTGGAGGTATTATAACATATTTTTTATAAAAAGGCAAGTCGATATATTTGTAAAAACCATCATGAGACAAACAGGCACAAGTTCAAGCCGAAAAGGTCGGGGACAGAATGGCAAAACAAAAACGGAGTCCGTTTGAACTCCGTTTCTGCTTTGTCATAGCTCCTATGAAAAACGGTGCATTTGCAAGGCGGGGAGATCGATTCCCCGTCTTCCCTTGCCCCAAGCAAGCCAAATCCACCTGTCGCTCCACTTTTATCGGCCAATAAACATCTGCGTCCAATAATTTCCGCCGGCCACGTATCCCACACCAAGCTCCGTAAAGGACGCATTCAGAATATTGGCACGGTGTCCCGAGGAATTCATCCACGCATTCACAACCGCCTGCGGCGTTTTCTGCCCGCGTGCTATATTTTCCCCCGCACTTCTGTACGAGATGCCGAAGCTTTTCATCATCTGAAAGGGTGAGCCGTACACGGGGCTCGTGTGAGAAAAATACCGATTGTCCTTCATATCCTGCGACTTATAGCGCGCCACACGTCCAAGCTCCCAATTGTATGTAAGGGCCTTCAGACCGTTTTGCGCTCGGATCTCGTTGACAAGTCGGATAACCTCCTGCTCATACTCTGTAACCGAGGCGTCTACCGTGGGAATGTTCAACAACTGACCCGGATAGATCAAGTTGGGATTCGCGATCTGTGGGTTGGCCGCTCTCAGCTCATCAAGTCCCACTTGATATCGGCTCGCAATCTTCCACATCGTATCTCCCGAAACCACCCTATGCGTTGTAGCCGCCGATATACTCACCGCAAATACGACCAAACACATTATAACACTTAGCAAACCAACAAATATTCTTTTCATCTGCTGTACCTCCTATATAAAACTTAAGTATATATCCGGTGCATATATATTGTAACATATTTTCCGAGCATATTCAAACTGTAAGTTGTGGAAATGCGACGCAGAAATGGCAAAAAGAAAACCGAGGCTATGCCTCGGTTTTCTTTGGTTGTTAAGCTCGTCCATTTTTCGTATTGAGCACAAAAATCAAACCACTGCCAATTCTCTTTCTGCGCCGCCAAGGATCTCCGCCGCCACAAAATCGGGCTTGTTTTCGGCTTCCTCAAAAATAATCTCATCTGCCTGCGTTTCACCGTCCTGCGCCTTATTCTTCTTATCTAAATGAAGATTTAAGACGTTTTTCGTATTGATGGCAATATGTATCCTTGGAGAAATATTCTTGATCTCTTCCGGAGTCAACTCGGAATACTTGTATAACGTATCCTTTGCTTTTTGGGTTTCCACCAATTTTCGGAAGATCGAAATGCTGTTCGGAGGATTGGGGGTGTGCCAGAAAATGATCAAATGGCGCGTGGGGGCGTCCTTCAGCCACTTAACGATTGTACTCCACCATTTTGCGTCGGATTCCCCCATCGACATCCCGAAAATTCCGATGATCTTGCTTTTGGAAATGATCTCCTGTGCCTCACTGTGCCACAATTCTCCAATGGCATTCACGCTTTGAGGCTTCACCAAAACGTCGGTAAAATTGGGAACGGATAAAAGCGCCTGATTGGCGATCTGCGTCGCATTATCAACACCAAGCACAGGGTAAGCCGTTGACATGCCGTGCATATGAACGATCCTCGGATTCACGCCCATATATCGAGCGCCGCCCGCTACAGACCACTGCTTCAAGGGGGCTTTGGATAATTCCTCAACGCCTCGGTCAAGCGTATTAGTGTAATTAAATGACAGGAAATGGATAACGGTATTATTGCCCTTATCGTTATCAAGGATCTCCTCAAAAAGCTTGATTTCTTGAGGGCTTAAGTCCTGATAGAACCGAAGAAGTCCGTTTTTGAAGAAGGTCAGCGCCTCCTCGGAGATGTGATCCAGATCAAATGCGTCCTTTTGGAGCTCTAAAAATTTAACGATCATCTCGTGAGCGTCTTCATAGCATTCAAGAAACCTTGCCGCATGATCCACAGTAAAATGGCTGGTATATTGACCAAGCCCCATTTCAAAATCCGCCCAGTTCTTGCCTCCCGATCTCACGTCATCCGCGATCTCTCTTTTGAACCTTTCCATGTGCTTTTTCGGGCTTGGCTGTTGACAGTACCACCTGTAAAACGCAGCATAAGAGGTGTCCAAGCCGGCCGCAATATCAAAGCCGTTGCCAACTAAAAAAGTTATTTGCATATTCTTCCTCACACAAATATTTTAAGATTGCCGCACCCGTATATCAAAAACACAATTTTGATATTTTTATATTTCGCTGATTGCAAGCTGATTTTATCACGGCGTATTCTTTTTGTCAATATGTTTATTTAAAATATTTTTCAGAAAAAACAGAAGAAAATCCGCCCTCATAAGAAAGCGGATTTTTCTTTACTCTCCTTGCCGGCTTGAACGGGGCGACCCATTCGCTACCGCGCTTTGCGCGGGGCGGTCTTGGCAGTAAATCCAAACAAGGCAAAACAAAAACCACCCGATTGGGTGGTTTCTGTTTTGAGTTCACCCAACAGAATCGAACCTATAAACTGCCACAATTATCATTTAGGATTACGCATTGGTATTAAAGTTCAAGGAAATACTTTTCAACTGTAGGTTGAAAATAATAAACTGTTAATTTATTGATTTTGAAACGGGGATATGTTATAATTTAGAAAACGAAAGGAGTTGATCATATGGAAAATATAAACATTGTGTTAGCTGCAAACATTTTAAAACACAGAAAGAAATGTGGTCTCAGCCAAGATGAGCTTGCACAAAAATTGGGGGTTACTTTTCAAGCGATTTCCAAATGGGAAAACGCTAAATCTGCGCCAGATGTCACCTTTTTGCCATTAATGGCAGATATTTTCGACTGTTATATAGATGAACTGTTTGGTAGAATTGTAAAAGAAGAGATTCACTTTGATCTTTGTGCTGAACTCCCTTTTCCGGATGAT
>JAZTWS010000112.1:0-5124 GCA_045636005.1 Eubacteriales bacterium
TTCGCTCACTGCGGTGAGCGACGAGGGCTCCGCGCCCTCGACCGCGCCAACTTTTGAAAAAGTTGGATCAAAACTTTCCTCGCGGGGCTCTGCGCAACACACCGATACATCAAAAATTGAAATCTATTCAAAAGGGGCTAAACCTAACGGTTTAGCCCCTTTTCGTTCAGACGAACGAAATATATTTCTTGGTATATTCGCCATACTTCTCGCGGTAGAGCTCGCTATCGCTTCGCATGGTCTTGAGCGATTCATGCAAATTCAAGTTCTGCGCACGCGCATCCATCACGCAACCCGCAATGTTCGAGCAGTGGTCGGAAACGCGCTCCATGTTCGAAATGAGATCGCTCCAAACAAATCCCGCTTCAATACCGCAGTTACCGACACGCAAACGGTCGATATGCCGCGAGCGCAGAAGTCCCTTCATCACGTCAATGACCTGCTCCAGCGGCTCGATCGAGTTGGCAAGCTCGGCATCGCCCTCCACGAAGGAGCGGTAAGAAAGCTCCACGATCTCACGCGTGGCGGCAAGGAGCGAATCCATCTCCACCTGCGCTTCGGGGGAGAAGGTCATTCCCTTCTCGCGCATTTCCTCGGCCGACTCTATGAGGTTTACTGCGTGGTCGCTGATACGCTCGAAGTCACCGATCGCCTTAAAAAGCATCGAGGCAACGGAACCCTCTTTTTCATTGAGCTGGTGCGTACTGATCTTGAGAAGATAGCTGCCGATAATATCTTCAAAATGGTCGGTCTTGTCCTCGGCCTCGCGCACGCGCTCGGCCTTGGCCTTGTCGTAAACCGAAAGACAATCGAGACTGTCAAAGAGTGCGTCGGTTGCCACCTTGGCCATGTCAAAAGTTACGGCGTGCGCACGCTCAAGTGCCACAGTGGGCGTTGCCAACAGACGCTCGTCAAGCTCCGAGGTGCTCTCGGGCAGCTTGGCGTCGGGCACGAGCTTGTACGCCAGCTTTTCCAGAAGCGAAGACATAGGAAGCAGCAGAAGCGTGCACGCTACGTTAAAGATCGAGTGCGCGATCGCAATGCCCGCGTGTGTTGCCGATTCGTTAAGAAGGGCCGGGGCAAAGAGTGCGTTGATAAGGGCAAATACGCTGAGCCAAACCACCGTACCTATAATATTAAAGGAAAGGTGTACGAGTGCCGCGCGCTTGGCGTTCTTGGTGGTACCCACCGAGGAGAGCATTGCCGTTACACAGGTACCGATGTTCTGTCCCATGATAATCGGAATGGCCGCGCCGTAAGATACGGCACCCGTGGCCGCAAGTGCCTGCAAAATACCCACCGAGGCCGAGCTGGACTGAATGATGGCCGTAAGGATCGCGCCCGCAAGCACGCCGAGAATGGGATTTTTGAACATGACGAAAAGCTCCTGGAAAGCGGGAACATGCTTCAAGCCCTCCACGGCACCCGTCATGGTCTCCATACCGAACATCAGCGTGGCAAAGCCGAGAAGCACCATACCGATGTCCTTTTTGCGCTGGCTCTTGGTAAACATGAAAAGCACAATGCCGATGAGCGCAAGGACGGGCGTGAAGGATGCAGGCTTGAGAAGCTGCAAAACGATTCCGTCACCCGAAATACCGCCAAGGCTGAGGATCCACGCCGTCACCGTGGTACCGACGTTGGCACCCATGATGACCGAGATCGCTTGCCTCAGATTCATAAGACCCGAGTTAACGAAGCCCACCACCATGACCGTGGTCGCCGACGAGCTTTGGATCACTGCCGTGACGCCAAGACCCGTCAAAAAGCCCGCAAGCTTGCCCGAGGTCAGCTTGCCGATCATGGCTTCCAGCTTGCTGCCCGCGCTACGCTCCAAGGCACTGCCCATAATGTTCATACCGAACAAGAACAGGCAAAGACCGCCGATCAGCGTTAATACGTTAAAAATGTCCATAGATATCTCCTTATATTTATAGAATAAATTGCATTCTTTTATCCGTCTTTTTTCCCAAATTACACCATTTTACATCATATCACAAAAATTTTTACTTGTCAAGAGGAAGTGCCTTGACAGGCGTATTTTTTCGTGCTAAAATAAACAAAAAACGGAGGGCGTACCGTGAAGATAGGGATCGTATCGCGCGCATTCGACCGCTTCGGCGAGGCGCGTTATGAAAAAATGAGTGAGCTCGGCTTCTCTGCCGTGGATTTTTCGATGGCCAATACCGAAACGCCGCTTTACCTCTGCTCCGAGGAGGAGTTTTGTCGGCAGCTTGCCCATGAGAGAGCACACGCGCAGAAGTTTGGCATCGAATTCTCCCAAGTACACGGCCCGTGGCGCGTGCCGATTCGGGATTTCACCGAAGAAGACCGCGCCGAGCGCATGGAAAAGATGAAAAAGGCCGTGCGCGCCGCTTCTCTGCTCGGTGCAAAATGCATGGTCATCCACCCCATCATGCCCTTCGGCATCTTTGACGTGGAAAAGCAAAAAACCGAGGAAACGTGGGCCCTCAACCTCACGTTTATGCGCGAGCTTGCCGCGTGCGGCGCGGCATACGACGTCACGGTATGCCTTGAAAATATGCCCTTCTCCACCTTTTCGATCTCCAAGCCCGAGCAAATTCTGCAAATGATCGACGCGGTGGGAAGCAAGCATTTTAAAATGTGTCTCGATACGGGACACGTCAACGTCTTCCCCGAGCTTTCGGTGGCGGACGAGCTGAAACGGTACCGCGAGGTCATTCGCGCCCTCCATATCCACGACAACGACGGCAAGGGCGACAACCACGCTCTCCCCTATTTCGGCACGCTGGATTGGGAGACGCTTGGCCAAACGCTTGCCACCTTAAACCTGCCCTGCCCCTTTAGCTACGAGACCGCACCGCCCGCAAGGCTTCCCCTTCCCATATACGAAACCTATTTAAAAAGCATGGTGGAGATTGCAAACACCATTTGCACCGAATAACCAAAAAAGCACCGCGAAAGGCCTACCTTTCGCGGTGCTTTTCTTCTATTTTAGCGTCTTACCTCCGAGATAACGCCGCAGGCGATCTTGTTGCCTGCGTTCCCCGAGGGCTGTGTGGTAAAATCGTCGGGGCGGTCGTGAATGACCACCGTTTTGCCAAGAATCTCACGAACGGTAAACCGATCGGTCAAAAAGGCGAGAAACGCCCGTCCGCTCGCGCGGAAAAGCGGCGGCATATCGCCTGCATGATAGGGGTGTGGGCAATCAGTTGGATTATAGTGCGTTCCCACGTTCAAAAACGGGTCCTCACCGTTGCCACTGCATTCCGAGCCGCCATGGATATGGAACGCAAAAATGCCATTCTCACAAGAAGCCTTGGGTTCGGGCAGCCCATAGATCTCCGCCACCACCAAAACGCCTCTCTCGGTCTTATGGAATTTGACCGTTCCATAGATCTGCCTGTTATTCGGTGCGCCGTTCATCACCGCCACCGCGTCGGGCAGTCTGCGAAGAATAGAAGCCATATTATTTTTGTTTGCTCTGTAATACATACCGATCTCCTATTGTAGTCTCGTTATATACTATGCTCTCATGCAAACAAATGTACCGATGGATACGGAAACTGTTGTCTTCTCTATGCTTTTCCCCGAGCCAACGAAACCCACTCCAATAGGAATATTGCCAAATAATCTACCAAACAGAGCCAACCAAAACCCAACTTAAGAAACACAGGAAGGCCAAGGATTGTCAGTACCAAAGCGGCATTGAATATAGGATCGTTTTTCTTGCAAATTTTTACAATGGAAAGAATCGCATCGACAAAGTAACAAAGCAAGCTCCCCCACCAACAATCCACACAAACGCTACAAAAAACCAGCCCATCCCCTGTGCCAAAGTATCATCAATCAAAAGAAATGAAATTGCAAATAAAGCAAAGGCGGCAACACACAAGATGCTCATTGTCACACCAATCTTGGCAAATAGTTTCATCCTCCGATTTCCTCCTTCACTTCATATCGGTAAAGCTCTCCCACGGGATATCGACCGCCGCTCTGCCGCACACGATGTCGTCGATGTGCAAAAGAAGCGGGAAATCGCGCGCGTCAAGTCGCCCTTTTTCTACGTTTTTGCGGATCGCGCGTGCCACCCTCTCGGCCACGACCAAGGATTCGAGCGTCACGCCTTGAAGCTCGGCCTTGGCCTCGTCGATCGAAAGTCCGCGCCCAAGCAGAATGCCCACAAGGCGCGTGCGCCCGCCGTACACCGTAACGTACAGATCGCCAAGCCCCACGCCGAGATTGTAGGGCGTCATCGCGCCCTGAAATTCGAGAAGCTTGTACATTTCCTTGGTTGCCTGCCCGAAGACCGCTGCCTGCGAGTTAAAATGAAGCGTATCGTCACCGAAATTCCTTTGATTGAGACCAATGGTGAGTGCCACACCGAGCGCATAGCCGTTTTTGAGAGCCACCGCACTCTCGATGCCAATAACGTCGGTGGTGATGCCGATATGATAATAGTCGGTCTGCATGGCCTTCTTCCATTTCTCAAGAACCGCAAGATCCTCACCGCAAAAGGCAACCTCGGTTTGATCGTGCGCCACAAGCTCGTAGCTCGTACAGGGACCGCCCACCGCGTTCAAGGGCAAATGCTTGCCAAGCTTTTCAAGCTTCTCCTTCCAAAGCGCAGGATAGGTAAGAAGCTCGCCCTCCTCGGTGTCCCAAAGTCCCTTGGTGACCGTAAGCACGGGCGTACCGTCGGGAATGCGAGGCAGTACAAAGTCGCCAAACCATTCCACGCCGAAGCTGCTCACGCCGCCGATGACGAAATCCGCCCCATCAAGCGCGGCCTCCAAATCTTCAATTTGATAATACGTTACCCCTTCGGGAAAATCCCGGTCAAACTTCGGGTGCCTGCCCGTACGCCTGCAGGCTTCGATGATCTCGCGGTCGAGATGCGTGCCGACAAGGCGCACCTCGTTGCCGTTTTCCCTTGCGGGAAACGCAAGCGCCGAGCCCATCATGCCCGAGCCGACAATGGTGATAATTGCCATTTACATACCTCTTTTCAAACAAAAAACTTTCCAAACTATTTATAACACACTTTCAAGAAAAAAGCAACCGTATTTCAAGAAATCCGAAAAATATACCGCTCCCACAAGAGAATTTTCTAAATTTTTCATAAAAACGAAAATAATGTTT
>JAZTWS010000113.1:0-3597 GCA_045636005.1 Eubacteriales bacterium
ATCGTAGCCATGTCGTTCTGTGAGCCAAGGAGTTGTATGACAAGCTTGTCTTCCTAAGACCGGCTTGGCCTCCGACTTAACATATCGCTCCGCATCTCCGCCTGCATCCGCACGCCCATCACGTGTCCGTAATACTGGATAAAATAGCTGAGAAGCATACGGATAACGTAAATTAGCAGAAGCATTCCTCCGAAAAGAAGGATCAACCGATACTTCCGCTCGGGAATCAGGTCGTTGAGCATACTTCTCGTAACCATCGGATATACGATCGCCGTCACCGCCAAAAGCAAGGAGGCAAGCATATCCAAAAGAAATATTGTTTTGTGAGGCTTGTAATAAGATAAAAAACGTTTTAACATCTTCGGCTCTTTCTTCATCTTTTAAGATTTCTTTTTTCTCATTATAACGGAATTTCCCCAAAAAATCAACCGTTTTGCACATATTTGCCTTTCAAAAAAAGCAAAACGGATCGGCAAATGGTTTGATTATAGCACAAAAAAATAAAAACCGCAACTCTTTTTAGGAACTGCAATTAGGCGAGTGGAAAATATTCTCTGCCAAAAAGCAAGAAGCACCCTCAAAAGAGGATGCTTCTTGCTTTTTGGCGGAGAGAGAGGGATTCGAACCCTCGTGTGCTTGCGCACAAACTGATTTCGAGTCAGCCCCGTTATGACCACTTCGATATCTCTCCGTATTCCTGCGGTACCAAAATCTATCTTTACATAGAATTTCGCATCGCAACGTACAATATTATACCACATTTTTTTTAAATTGCAATAGGCTTTTGAAAAAAAATAAACTTTTTTCCCTCTTTTTTGAAAAAACCTTCCCTCTTTGAGAGCAAATCCTGTAAATATCAAGTTGACACACGGAAAAGAGCATGGTATAATTAGATTGGAGAAAATTTTCCCATCGTAAAAATCACCGCAAAAGGAGACTTTTCATGAGAAAAACCAAAATCATATGCACCGTAGGCCCTGCCTGCTCGGATGAGGCCACGCTTGAGCAAATGTTTCTTGCGGGCATGAACGTGGCGCGTCTTAACTTCTCGCACGGCACGCACGAGGATCATCTTGCGCACATTACGGCCATCAAAAAGATACGCGAAAAATTAAATATGCCCATTGCCATCATGTTGGACACCAAGGGCCCTGAATACCGCATCAAAACCTTCAAGAATCACAAAATATATCTGAAAGAGGGCGCCGTCTTTACCTTTACCACCGACGACGTGGAGGGCAACGAAGCGCGCGTTTCGGTAAACTATCAAGGTCTGGCGGGTGAGATGAGCGTGGGAGACCCCATACTCCTCAACAACGGTCTTCTCGCGTTCCGCGTGACCGAAATCGTCGGCAACAACGTCGTATGCGAGGTGGTGGAAGGCGGCGAGCTTTCCGACCGCAAGAGCATGAGCTTTCCCGGCAAGGTTCTCAGTCAGCCCTATCTTTCGGAGCAGGACAAGCGCGACCTTCTGTTCGGTATTGAAAACGATGTGGATTTCGTCGCCTGCTCCTTCGTATCCTGCAAGCAGGATCTCCTTGACATTCATGAATTCTTGGACGCCAACGGCGGCGAGCATCTCAGCCTGATTGCCAAGATCGAAAACCGCGCGGGAATCGACAACATCGACGACATCTGCTCGGCCTGCGACGGCATCATGATCGGCCGCGGTGACCTTGGCGTTGAGATTCCCTTTGAGGAAGTACCCGCCATTCAAAAACAACTGATTACCAAGTGTCGCCTTCTCGGAAAGCGTGTCATCACCGCCACCGAAATGCTGGAATCCATGATCCACAATCCGCGCCCCACGCGTGCCGAGATCTCCGACGTGGCAAACGCCGTCTACGACGGCACCAGCGCTATCATGCTTTCGGGTGAGACAGCCGCGGGGGAAAATCCCGTTCTTGCCGTCAAGACCATGGCGCGCATTGCCGCCAAAACCGAGGAAGGAATCAACTACAAAAAGCGTTTCTTCACCTCGGAATTCAAGATCAAAAACACGCTTGACGCGATCTCGCACTCCATCTGCTCGCTTTCCATGGATATCGACGCCAAGGCCATCGTGGTCTGTTCCCTGTCCGGCATGACGGCAAGAATGGTCTCGCGCTTCCGCACACCCGTGGATATTCTCGGGCTTTGCGTCAACGAGCGCACATGGCGTCAGCTTTCGCTTTCCTTTGGCGTAACCCCCGTGCTTTGTGAGCTTTACCCCTCGGTCGAAGTGCTTTTCTACACGGCCAAGCGCACGGCGGCCAAGACCTTCCACCTCAACCGTGAGGACAAGATCGTCATTTCGGGCGGCGACACCAACGGAAGATCTGGCAACACGAATCTCATCAAAATCGAAACCATTTAAAAGAGGTAAAACATGAATAAACCTTATGCATTATACAACCAATCTCCCGAATTCAAGACCATGCGCGAGCTTTTGCTTGACCGCACGAGCAAATTCGGGACCGCCGTGGCCTTCTCCTTCCGCGAGCAAGGCATGAGCTCCGAAAAGATCAGCATCACCTTCAGCGCATTTCGCCGCAATGTGATCGCGCTCGGTACCGAGCTTTATCGGCGCGGCATGGCAAACGCGCATTGCGCGCTGGTGGGAAAGCTTTCGTACGATTGGATCCTCACCTACATGGCGATCCTTTCGATCGGCGGCGTTCTCGTGCCGCTGGACCCCGATTGGCCCGCCGACGAGCTTGGTGACGTTGTCAAAAACGCCGACTGCTCCTATCTCATCTGCGACGCGTCGATCGACGCCGAAACGGTGGCGAAAGCCGCCTCGATAAAAACGGAAAACATCTTCTCGACCAACGGCGGTGCATACACCACGGTGTCCGAGCTTACCGCCATGGGTCAGAAAAAGCGTGCCGCACGCGACACCGCCTTTGATGACGCCGAGATCGATCCTATGAAGCTCTCGCTCCTGGTCTACACCTCGGGTACGACGGGCAAGGGCAAGGGCGTTATGCTAAATCAAAAGGCCATTCTTTCCAACGTAGCCAACGCCTTAAAGATCCTCACGGCCGGCAAAAAATTCGTGGCCGTACTTCCCCCGCACCACACCTTTGGCTCCACCATCAGTCTGGTGGCTCCCTTCTGTCTCGGCTCAGAGGTCTATCTTTCGGCCGGCATCAAATACGTGCAACGTGAGCTTCACGACGAGCAGCCCGACAGTTTGATCTTGGTTCCGCTTTACCTTGAGGCCTTTTACCGCAAGATCCAAAGCACGCTCCGTGAGCGCGACAAGACAAAGCTCGTCAACACCATGATCGGTGTGAGCAACACCGCCAAAAAGGTGGGCATCAACCTTTCCGACAAGCTCTTTGCCGCCATCCTTGCCCCCTTTGGCGGTCGGCTTAAGACCATCGCCTCGGGCGGCGCGCCGCTCAGCCCCGAGATCTTCGACTTTTTCACCTCGATCGGCATCACGCTTATCAACGGTTACGGCATCACCGAATGTGCGCCGCTTATCTCGGCAAACCGCAATCGCCACATCGTGCGCGGCACCGTGGGCATGCCCATTCCCTGTGACAAGGTAAAGATCGACTCCCCCGACGAAAACGGCGAGGGTGAAATCTGCGTCAAGGGTCCCAACGT
>JAZTWS010000114.1:0-2570 GCA_045636005.1 Eubacteriales bacterium
GCTTGGTGATGCTTCTCACCGATAGCTCATCGATCCGCGACGTGCTTCTGTTCCCCACGATGAAGAATATCGACTAAACGAAAACCCAAGGCACCTGAAGGTGCCTTGGGTCATTTCATAGAAGGAGAAACGAATGAAAAGTGAAAAGAATATTTTGATCGCCTTTCTTTTGAATTTTTTCTTTTCGGTGTTTGAGTTTTTCGGCGGCATTTTTACGGGAAGCGTAGCCATTCTTTCGGATGCCGTACACGATATCGGAGACGCGGCATCGATCGGCGTGTCCTATTTCCTCGAAAAGAAAAGCAAAAAGCAGCCCGATGAAACCTATACCTACGGTTACGCGAGATACTCGGTCATCGGCAGCGTGCTGACCACCTTGATCCTGCTTTTTGGCTCGGCGGTTGTGATCTATAACGCCGTGAATCGCATCTTTGTCCCCGTTGAGATCGACTATAACGGCATGATCGTGTTTGCGATCGTCGGCGTTCTGGTCAATTTCGGCGCGGCCTTCTTTACGCGCGAGGGCGGCTCGCTCAACCAGCGCGCGGTCAATTTGCATATGTTGGAGGACGTGCTGGGATGGGTGGTCGTACTGATCGGCGCGATCCTCATGCGCTTTACCGATATTGCCATTATTGACCCCATTCTTTCGATCGGCGTGGCACTCTTTATTTTCGTAAACGCGCTTCGCAATCTTAAGGAGGCGATCGATCTCTTTTTGGAAAAAACACCGCACGGTGTGGACGTGGCGGAGATCCGCGCGCATCTTACCGAGATCGAAGGCGTTCTTGACGCGCACCATATCCATATTTGGAGCATGGACGGACGATATAATTACGCCACGATGCATATCGTGACGAATGCCGAGGCGCACGAAATCAAGGAAAAGATCCGCGAGGAGCTGGCAGAGCATGGCATCGGCCATGTAACGCTTGAGCTTGAGGCGGAGGGCGAGCATTGCCACGAGGCGTCCTGCCATGTGGAATACGAGGCTCCATCGGGACATCATCACCACCACCATCACCATCATCATTAACCAAAAAAGAAAAGAGCTGTGAAGATCACGGCTCTTTTTTGTTTGTATTTCGGAACTGAATGGGCGAGACGCCCTTTTTCTTTTTGAAGGTCTTGCTGAAGTAGGAGCCGCTGCTAAAGCCAACCACGCGTGAGATCTCCTCGATCGAGAGCTCGCTTCCCGTCAAAAGCTCGGCGGCTTTTTCAATGCGCTTCTCGTTGACGTATTCGCTGAGCGTGCAGTGAAAGGTGGTTTGGAAGCGGCGATAGAGCGCGCTTTTGGAGAGATTGGCATTTTTGGAGATGGCCTGTACGCTAAGCTCCGTATGCAAATTTTCATTGATATATTGCAGCGCGCGTTGCATGGCATCGTCATAGCCCGGCTTTAGCATATTTTCAAGCAGGATATGCTTCACAAGCATCTCGGCAATGTTGCAGATGCTTTGGATCACGTCGCCGTCCACGCGTGCGATCTCGGTATAATAGGTCTTCATTTCCTCCTCGGGAAGCCCAAGGCTTACGAGATAATCCCGCAGAAAAGAGAAGTCCATATCGGTGCGTATCTGCCCGAAGATGATGTAGCCGATGATGGCGTCATTGTACAGAATGGGAATGGAAATGTCCAAAAGCCCCGCGTGGCAAAGCTGCTGCTCGACTTTTTTGCTTTCTCTCGTTTTCTCCAGCAGGGCAACGTCCGAGCAAATACAGGCCTTCTTGCCCTCGAGCGAGCCTTGGATGGCCGTACAGTACCGCTTTTTTTCCCAATGGCTTTTGTTTCCCACGAAGGAAAAATCGTCCTTTAAAAGATCCATATTGATGCCTGTAGCGTTATAAAAATCCTCCAAGCACCGATTGATTTTCGGAATATCATAGTTTATTATCATTGCAATCACCCGAGTCCATTATAGCACACATGACTTTTTTTGTCAACGATTTTCAAAAAGTGGGAAAATAATGCAAGAAAAAGGGAATTTTCTATCTTTCGGATGGAAAGGATTTTTGATACAATATAATAGAAGAACTATGAAATGGCGGTGATTTTTTTGAAGGATATTTTATTGATCGGTAAGCGGATCTTATCGGATAAATCTCCCGTGGTCTTGTCGTCCGCGCCCGATGAAAATTGGCAGGAAATTTGGGACGCCAAGGGCGGCTCGTGGGAGTTTCGCGACGGGTATTTAATCGGAAGTGAGCCGGGGAACAAGGGTGGAATTCTGCTCAGCAAGCAGTCCTTTGACAAGGACGTGATGTTAAGCTTCACGGCGGCAAGCGTTTTGCCCGCCACCCGTGACGTTAACGCCGTGTATTGCACGACGTGGGATGACGAGATCAACTATTTGAAGCTTGCCTATATTTCGGGACTTGGCGGCTGGTATGAGGACAAGTGCGGCATCGAGCGTTTTCCAGAGGACGGACTTCGCGCCCTCAATCCTCTGTATCATTACGAGCCGGGACGCGAGGTGCGCATTACCACGGGTGCGATCGCGGGACACAATTTCCTCGTGGTTGACGGGCAGCTTGTGCAGGAATTGATCGACCCCTCTCGGATTCTCGGC
>JAZTWS010000115.1:0-13516 GCA_045636005.1 Eubacteriales bacterium
CCAAACGCTACCGAACATCGATCTTCTCCCTTCTAAACTCAACCAAATTGGTATATTAAAGAAATTATATCACGCCATTTCCCATTTGTCAATGAAATTTTCACATTTTTTCAAATTTTGATTTATCGGTGTGTTTGAATGGTTGCGCTTGGGCGAGAAGTCGAGTACGAAAGGCTCCCTCCGGGAGGGAGCTGGCGCCGAGTAGGCGACTGAGGGAGCCCGCGCAACTATAAAGTCTGCAAGTATGGTGAAGTCGCGCAGGCTCCTTCCACCGCCAATGGCGGGCCTTATCTCGCTGCGGCTCGGTCACGCCACGGCTCTGACTGCCATTTAGGCAGTCATTCACTACCGTGGCGCCGCTTCGCTACCCTCTCGGAGGGAGGCTTGGTTTATGCGCCTCGTTTGCACAAGCATAGTCAGACCGATAAACTTCAATTTAAAGAAAAAGACCGCAGGAAACCTGCGGTCTTTGTGCTTTTATTTTGCGTAGCGGTTATAATTGGGATCGTCCTCGTCGGGTTCGTCTTGGGCCTTGGCGGCCTCTTCCGCTTTACGCTTTTCTTCCTCTTCTCGGAGGCGTTCAGCACGCTTGCGGTTTTCTTCTTCGCTTTTACGCTTCTTTTCTTCTACCATGGCGTCAAGCTCCTCGAAGGTGACGTCGCCTTCCATGGCGGCCTTGAACTGATCGCCGTCCATGATCTCGTTTCTCACGAGGAATTCGGCGAGGAAGTGCAGCTTTGCCAGATGTGCCTTCAAGGTGCTTAAGGCAAGCTGATAGCTTTCGGAAATGATCTTGTGGATCTCGGAATCGATCTTGGCGGCGATGTCCTCGGAATGATCCTTTCCTGCCGAGAAATCACGGCCGAGGAAGACCTCACCCTGCTCGGAGGCATAGTTGATGGGGCCGAGCAGATCGGACATACCAAGCTGGGTAACCATCTTCTTGGCCGTTGCGGTGGCGCGCTGAATGTCGTTGGATGCACCGCCCGAAACGTCACCGAAGATGATCTCCTCTGCGGCGCGGCCGCCGAGAAGCATGGCGATCTTTTCCTTGAGCTCCTGCTTATAAACACTGTATCGGTCCTCAGCCGGCGGGTTCAGCGTGTAGCCGAGAGCATTGCCGCTGGGAATGATAGAGATCTGCTGTACGGGATCCTGCGTGGGCAGACAATATGCCATAATGGCGTGACCTGCCTCGTGGTATGCCGTCTTTTTCTTTTCGGAGTCCTTGATCTTCATGGACTTCTTCTTGGGGCCTGCGATGACCTTGATGAAGGCTTCGCTGATGTCGTCGGCGCCGATCAAATTTTTGTGGCGTCTTGCGGCAAGCAGAGCCGCCTCGTTGAGAAGATTGGCAAGGTCGGCACCCGTAAAGCCTGCGGTGGTTTTTGCAATTTCGGCAAGATCAACCGTATCCTCAAGAGGTTTTTTTCTTGCGTGGACCTTGAGGATCTCTTCGCGTCCCTTGATGTCGGGATAGTTGACCGTGACCTGACGGTCGAAACGGCCGGGACGGAGAAGTGCGGGGTCGAGAATGTCGGGGCGGTTGGTTGCCGCGATGACGATGATGCCCTCGTGCGAGCCAAAGCCGTCCATCTCGACAAGGAGCTGGTTGAGTGTTTGCTCACGCTCGTCGTGGCCGCCGCCAAGACCTGCACCGCGGTGGCGTCCCACGGCATCGATCTCGTCGATGAAGATGATCGAGGCGTTGAATTTTCTTGCATTGTCAAACAAGTCTCTCACACGGGAGGCGCCGACACCGACGTACATTTCCACGAAATCCGATCCCGAGATCGAGAAGAAGGGAACGTCGGCTTCACCGGCAACTGCCTTGGCAAGAAGCGTCTTACCCGTGCCGGGAGGGCCTACAAGCAAAACGCCGTGCGGGATCTTTGCGCCCAGCGAGGTGAACTTACCCGGATCGCGCAAGAAATCCACGATCTCGCGAAGCTCCTCCTTTTCCTCGTCGGCACCTGCAACGTCCGAGAAGAGAACCTTTTCCTTGTCGGCATTCGGCGTTTTCACACGCGCCTTGCCGAAGGCTCCCATTCCCATCTTGCCGCCCTTGCCGCCTGCCGCCTGATTCATCACGAAGATCCAAAGGACGATGAAAACGATGATGATCAGAACGTACGGCAACAGGCTGACCCACCAGGGAAGCGTGGTCTGCGGCTCGTACTCGTATTCGGTGAGGTTTTGGTTGGTTGCGATATAGTCCTCAAGGTCGGTATGGAAGAGCTCAAGCGAACGGAGCTGATAACCGATCTCCTTGGTTTTTTCTTCGTCAAAGCCGACGACGACTCCATTTTCGTCGAACGTGGCCGAATCCTTATCTACGACCTTCATGGTCAGATAATAATCCTCGTCAACCTGGAAGGAGATGACCGAGTCGGTCTTAAAGTATTCCACAATGTCGCTATATACCATCTTCTCCTGCTTGGTCGGGCCGAAGAGCGCCGAGACCGACAGGACGATAACGAGGATCAGTGCGATATAAAAAATAATTACCTTGAAGTTACCCTTCATGCTTTAGCCTCCTTTTACGGCTATGTATCTTATGTATATACCTTGGGACTGAGAACACCGACGTAGGGAAGATTGCGGTATTTCTCGTCGTAGTCAAGTCCGTAGCCGATCACAAATTTATCGGGGATCTCGGCACCGCAGTAATCCGCTTTGAGCTCGACCTCGCGCCGCGAGGGCTTGTCAAGCAGTGTGCAGATCTTTACGCTATGCGCGCCGCGCTCGGCCAAATGTTTTTTGAGTTTGGAGAGCGTGTTGCCGCTGTCGATGATGTCTTCTACGATCAAAATGTCGAGGTCTGCGATATCGTCGCGCTTGAGATCAAGCGAGATCTTAAGCGGCCCACCCGAGGAAACGGTGCCCGAACCGTAGGATGAGACCTTCATAAAGTCAAGCTCCAAGGGAAGCGGGATGCGGCGCATCAGGTCGGATGTGAAAATGAGAGAGCCCTTGAGGATCGAGAGGATGAGCAGCTTGCGCGGCGAGTCCTTATAATCTCTCACGATGTCGGCGGCCATGCGATCCAAAATATCCGAAAGCTCTTTTTCGCTCAAAAGAACTTCTTCTACGTCTTTTTCAATGTGGGTCATGGTTTTTAAACCTCCTATATCAATAGAAAAGTGTTACGCGTAGGTTGGCGTTTTCTCCGATGCCGTCGCGAAGCGCCGTAAGCGGCGCCCAAAGGATCCCGTCTTTGTCGCAAAGGAGCGGAAGTCGGGCGCGCAAGGAGAGGGGAAGTGCGGCCTCGTTTTGCAGTTTTCGGAGCTTTTTGTGTTGTCCGTGGAGCAAAACGGTGTCGCCTGCCTGTCGCGTTCGCACGAAAAGACCATTTCTTATTTTATCAGAATTTATAAAGATTGTTGTTGCGTTTTTGTAAATATTTTTCGCCGTTTTCCACATTTCATGCGGAGAAGCCTCATGATCTAACACCAGAAGCATTTTTTCGCCGAAAAGTGCCGTTGCGCCCAAATGCACAGGCGTGGGGGCAAGCGTTTGTGCGGGGGCATCGTCGGAGGAGACGGCGGCAAGAAGCTTGCCGTTTTCCACACATGCGCGGCGGCCGTCCGAGAGATGAAGCTCGGCGTGCGGTGTGCCACGCGCGGCAAGCGTTAAAAGCTCCTCGCGGTTTTTGGCAGACAGCGGCGGCTCGCCAAAGAGAAGGGCAAGCACGCGGTTTTGGATGGCGGGCGGAAGACTCACGAGCGTGGCAAGTGCTACGCCGTTTGTTTCTTCCTTTTCCAAAATTTCACGCGCGGTGTCCGTGAGAAAGTCTTCGTCCTCCCTAAGCGTTCGGCAAAGCTCGGAAATATGGCGCACCGCCTCGCCGTTGAGCGCGGTCATTTCGGGAAGCAGTCGATGACGTATGCGGTTGCGCGCGTAGGAGATATCCGCGTTGGTCTCGTCGGTGACGAAAGCGAGCGCGTTTTTCTCGCAATAAGTGAGAATTTCTTCTTTGGTTGCCCGAAGAAGCGGACGAATGAGAACGCCGTTTCCGAACGGGCGCGTGGGGGCGATGCCCGAAAGTCCCGCAAGCCCCGTTCCTCGCGCCATGCGAAAAAGGAAGGTCTCGGCGTTATCGGTCGCGTTGTGCGCGGTGGCCAAAATGGGAATGTTTTGCTCACGCATGATCTTTTCAAAGAAGCGGTAACGCTCGGCGCGCGCCTGCTCCTCAAGTCCCATATGATTTTGCTTGGCCAACGTGGGAACGTCGGTTTGCAGTGCATAAAAGGGAATGCTCGCTTCTTTTGCAAGCGTTTCGCAGAATTTGAGGTCACGCAAAGAGCTTTCGCCGCGAATGCCGTGCTCCACGTGCGCGACAGCAAGCGGCGCGCCGTATGAGAGAAGCATATGAAGAAGCGCGCGCGAATCCGCACCGCCCGAAAGGGCGAGCAGAATGGGCGTGTCCTTCGGCATTCCCGACAAAAGATGCGGTTCGGTAAAGTGAGTCATGGATTAGGGCTCCGCAAGACTGTCATCGGCCTTGGTCATGAACTTGGTATAACGGCCGATCCAGCCCATCTCCACGGTACCCGTGGAGCCGTGGCGGTTCTTCTGAATGATGACCTCGGCAATGCTTGCATCCTGCGAATTGGCGTCGGTCTTATAGTATTCGTCACGGTAAAGGAACATAACGACGTCGGCGTCCTGCTCGATCGCACCCGAGTCACGAAGGTCGGAAAGCATGGGTTTTTTGTCGGTACGTGATTCGGGGCCACGCGAAAGCTGGGCGCAACAAACGACGGGAACGTTCAGCTCCTTGGCCATCAGCTTGAGCGAACGCGAGATCTCGGAGACCTCTTGCACACGGTTGTGGTTTTTGCTATCGCTTTTCATCAGCTGCAGGTAGTCGATTACGACGAGTCCCAAGTTTTTCACGCGGCGAAGCTTTGCCTTCATGCCCGTGACCTTAATGCCGGGGGTGTCGTCGATGAGAATATCGCAGCCCGCAAGCTTGGCCGATACCGAGGCCAGCTTGTCCCAATCGTCCTTTCCGAGCTTTCCGCTTCGAAGAAGCACGCTATCCACCATGGCCTCACTGGAAAGCACACGCGAGACCAGCTGCTCGCAGGACATTTCGAGCGAAAACATACAAACCGTCTTTTTGGTCTGCAGGGCCACGTTGGTTCCGATATTCAAAACGAAGCTGGTCTTACCCATACCGGGACGAGCACCCACGAGGATAAGGTCGCTGTTGCCCATACCGACCAGCATCTTGTCAAGCCCCGAAAATCCGGTCTTGGTGCCCTGAACCTCGTCGGGATTTTCTTGCAGGTCGCGCAGGTGTCCGTGGACATCGACCAGTACCTCGCGAATGTGGCGGAAGGTCTTGGTCTCGCGTCCCTGTGCGATGGCGAAGATCTTATTTTCGGCGGCGTCGAGGATGTGCGCGACCTCCTTTTGCTCACTGTACGCCGATTCGGTGATCTCACCGCAAACGGCAATCAGCTGGCGCAGGACGCTCTTTTCCTTGACGATCTTGGCGTAGTCCTTGACGTTGAGTGCGCTCGGCACGACCTCGCAGA
Organism: Eubacteriales bacterium; assembly: GCA_045636005.1. GTDB lineage: Bacteria > Bacillota > Clostridia > Oscillospirales > CAG-272 > RGIG8775. Next base: position 5,547 of record JAZTWS010000115.1, read on the forward strand.
GCGTTTTGAGGTAGTCCTCACCGCCCGACTTATCGTAAATGCCCTTGCGGACGAGCATATCGATGAGTGTAACCACGTCGATCTCGCTGTTCGTGAGGAAAAGCTCGTGCATGGCAAGATAGATCTGCGTATGCTCGGCGATGTAAAAATCCTCGGCTCGAATGAGGTCTGCGATCTCGTTTAAGGAGTTCGGGTCGATCAAGATCGATCCCAGAAGCGACTGCTCCGCAATGAGCGAGAACGGCAGCTTCTTTACGAATTCTTCATTCATGACAGAAAATCCTTTCGAATTTCGTAGGCGGTATTATTCGGTGACAAGAAGATGGATCTTGCCCGTTATGTCGTTGTAGAGCTTGACCTCAAGCTCGAAGCGACCGTAGGTCTTGATGGGCTCGGGAAGCGAGATTTTACGCTTGTCCACCAAGAGCTTGTGGTCTTTTTCCAGCGTGTCGGCAACGTCCTTGGACGTGATCGCGCCGTAGAGTCTGCCGTCGGCACTGCTTTTGGCAACGATCTTGACAAGGGTAGAATCGAGCTTGGCGGCAAGCTCGGTTGCTTGCTGTTTCTCGACCTCGATCTTATGGAGACGGGAGGCCTCCTTGTTCTTCGCCTCGTTGAGTGCCTTGGCGTCGGCGGGAATGGCTAATTTTTTGGGGAAGAGGAAGTTTCTGGCGTAACCGTCCGAAACCTCAATGATCTGATCCTTCTTTCCCTGACTTTTTACATCCTGTGTGAGTATAACTTTCATAATATCGATTCCTTTCGCAGTGTGTTTCGTGATTTAATTTTCGCTTTCCAAATAATCGTCGATGGCCGTCTTCAGACGCACCAGCGTTTCCTTCATATTTTTGCCGGGGACGCGCGCACCCGCAAGGTTGAAGTGTCCGCCGCCGCCGATACGCTCAAGGATGAGCTGTACGTTGATCGAGCCGTCCGAGCGCGCCGAGATATGAATGGCGTTTTCGATTACGACGAGCGCGAAGGAGGCGGTCACGTTTTTGATGGTGAGCAGACGGTCTGCGGCCTTCGAAGCGGCCAAGCGGTCACCCTCGGTGTTTTCGGTTCCCATGCTGGTGGTGATGGCGATGTTGTCGCGGTATATGGTAAGACTCGCGCCGAACTGTGCCTCGGCGTTGAAGTCCTCAATATCCTCGTCGAAGAAGCGGCTTGCGATCTCGGCGTTTCCGCCCTCGCCGCGCAGGTAGAGTGCCGCCGAGAAGGTACGGGTACCCGTGGATCGCGTGAAGTTTTTGGTGTCCACCATAACGCCCGAAAGAAGCAGTGTGGCCTCTTCCTTGGTAAGCGTGCCGATGGGGAGGCTTTCCTCGAGGATCTCGGCCACAAGCTCACACGCGGAGGACGCGGAGGGGTCGATGTACGCGATCTGCGGTGTGTGCTTGAATTCCGCGGTCTTGCGGTGGTGGTCGATGATGGCAACGGTGGGGATACTCTGCGCGATGGCAGGCTCCTCCAAAATAGTGAAGTTGTTGGCGTCGGTAACGATCAGAAGGGTATCCGAGCGAATGAGGTCCATGCCCGACGCAGCGTCGATAAAGATGTCACGGTAAAGCTCGGTTTCCAAAAGGTCGGCCGTGCAATCCTTGAAATTGTTGTTGCTTTTATCCACGATGATCTTGGGCGTAACGCCGCAGTGCATACAAAGGCGCGCAAGGCCCACCGAGGAGCCGATCGAGTCGAAGTCGGGGTTGCGGTGTCCCATGATGAGTACGTTGCCCGAGGACGCGATGAGGTTTGAGAGCTGGCCTGCGATAACGCGCGCCAAGACCTTGGTCTTTTTCTGAATGTTTTTGGTGCGTCCGCCGAAATATTCGAGACCGTTTTCGTCGCGGAGCGCCACCTGGTCGCCGCCGCGCTGAAGGGCCATGTCGAGTGCCGTGCGTGCGTTCTGCTCGCATTCCGCCAAGGTGTTTCCGCTTGCCGAAACGCCGATGGAGACGGTAATGGGCATACTGCTATCACCCAAACGGATGTCTCGAATTTGTTCAAGGATCGAAAACTTGTCCTCAATACAGGCGTTCAGCGCCTCGCGCGAAAAGACGAGGATATATTTGTCACGGTCGTATTCACGGATGAGAGCGTGGATTTCCTCGGCCCATTTTTTCAAGACGGTCTCGGCTTGGCTTGCGGCCTCACGGCTGCTGACACGGACGTATTGTGCCAGCTCGTCCAGGTTGTCCAGCACGACGTAAGCCACGACGGGCTGCTGCTTTTCGTGAAGTACCGAGAGCGTATGGTACGCGGTCGTATCCGAAAAGATGGTCATGAAATAGGGCTTACCCGCCACGCGAAGCTCGTAGCTTCGGGCGAGATAGATGCGATCGCCGATCTCGGTAACGCTTCCGCTCTCCAGATCGCTCTGCGTTTCGGTATGGAAATCTACGGCAAGCCGCGTGGATTTGACGAGATCCTTGGGCGAGAGCTGACAGAACTTGGTAAGGTTAACACCGTACAGCGAATTCTGACTGTCTACCATAAGCGTAAAGCCGTTATTGTACCAAACGATCTTACCGTCATCGTCGGTCAGAACGAAGGGAATACCGATGCTCTGTATGGTCTGTGCCATGGCGGCACTCATCGAGATCGACTCAAGTCTGCGCTGATTGCGTTGCGTTCTTGCCTGAATTCGCTTTAAAAAGGCAAAAGCAGCGGCGGCGAGGTACAAAAGCAAGAAGATGATGCCGAAAATATCGTGCCGCACACCGTCTATCGTACACAGAATGGTATACACTGCCAACAGAAAGATGCCAAAAAGGACGCAAAGGCGAAGCGAGAGCGTCGTACTGTTTTCTGCGTACAGGCTTTTTCGGTTTTTTTGGTTTTTCATAAGGTGTCTCCTTTCGGTTTATCCTTTCTTGGTGCGCTTGGCCAGCCGTTCGGCTCGGAGAATGGCAAATGTGCCGATAAAGGCCAGAACGGTGGGCAGGGAAGGGGCAAACCAGATCAAAAGAACGATGAGAAAGATCGGGGAAAGAAATCTTTTTTGGCGTATCAGCATGAAAACGCGCAGTGCGCCGCATACGGCAAGGCCGGGTGTCAGGATCACGAAAAGATTGAGTGCCGTGAGCAAAAGAATGCCGACCGTGTCGGATTTTCCTGCGGGAAAGCAGGTGGCGAGGAAGCTGACAAGGAAGAGAACGGCCGAAACGCCGCTCATGCGGAAGCCAAGGCAGCTCTTGGGAAGTGGATGATCGGGAAGCTGCGAGGCATGAAGCGAAACGGCGATGAGTCCCACAAAGTACGAAAACGTATTCAGTACAACGATAACAAGCGCAGGGAGCAAGCGGAACAGTGTGTTGACGATCGCGATGACATCCTCTTCGGTAACCGTGCCGACCACGGCGGAGTATTCCTCGGCGGCGGCAAGTGTCATAAATTCCTTAACGAACATTTCGCGGAATTGCGTGATGAAGTTGGCAAGCTCCTCGGCAGAGAAGGCAACGCCTTCGGGAAGTACAAGCATAAGGGAGACGGCGACGTACACGAGGATCGCGACCGAGAGAAGAACGATCGACGCGGTGCGCGAGAGCTTTAAGCGCAGGGCAATCGCCACCACGAGCGCCAGCGGTACGAAAACAAGCACCGAGAGCGAACGGATCGCGTCACCCGTCAGCACGAACGCCAAAAGATAGGCAAGCGTGGGGGCCGCGACAACGAGCATCGGGTGCATGGCGCGGATGGCGAAGCCACCGAAGCTCATCACGGCGATGGCGCAAAGGATAAGCGGCATATCGGCCGATACGCCCGCTCCCAAAAAGGCGAGCAGGCAGGGAAGCGCCAAAAGCCATGTGACGAGCTTGGACCGTACGGCAATCAGAAGCAGAAGTGCGAAGGCCAAGACTACCATATATCGACAGAGCACGACCTCGGTTGAGACCGAGAAGCTCATAAAGAATATCAAACAAAAGGTCAGAAGCAGAGACGCGCCCAAGGGCAAACGGGGGCGTGCGTTCTCGCGGATATCGTTCATATCGAGTCGTTTCCTTTCCAAATTTTCCATCAATTACAATAGTATACCATATTTTTATCCTTTTGTAAACCATAAATTTGGATTACGGCGTGTTTTTTTGGGAAAAGTTTTGTGAAAAAAGAGAAAATAATGAAAAAAATTCAAAAAACCCCTTGCACAAGTGAAAAAAGTGTGATATACTATAGAAGCGTAGAGTGGGCTTCGGCCCACTCTTAACTATTGAAAAGGGGCATTTTAAAATGCTTGGTGAAGTATGAGTACGAATGTAAAAAATGTGGCAGGCACGGTGAGGGAGCTGATTCTTCCCGTTGCCAACGAGCTTGGCTATCAGCTTTGGGACGTGGAGTACGTCAAGGAGGGAGCCAAGATGATCCTTCGCGTGACCATTGACAAGGCGGAGGGCATCAACATTGAGGATTGCGAGAGGATGCACCGCGCGATCGATCCCGTGTTGGACGAGGCCGATCCCATTGACGCGGCGTATTATCTTGAGGTGAGTTCGCCCGGTATCGAGCGAGAGCTTCGCACCGACGAGCATTTGCTTGCCTGCATCGGCGAGAAGGTCGAGGCAAGGCTTTACGCACCCGTGGACGGCACCAAGAAGCTTGTGGGTATTCTTTCCGCGTACGAGGACGGCGAGATCGCGATCACGATGGGTGAGCGCGTACAAAAGCTGCCGCGCACGGCGGTTTCTAAAATAAAGACGGTATTTGATTTCGGAGATTGATATAACAGAAAGGATTTGTCGTTATGAACAAGGAATTTTTCATTGCTCTTGATATGTTGGAGAAGGAAAAGGGCATTCCCAAGGAGTATATGTACGAAAAGATCGAGGCGGCGCTTGTCTCGGCGTACAAAAAGGAGTACGGCAACAACACCAACGTCCGCGTGCTGATCGACCCCGTGAAGCAGGACGTGAAGCTGTACCAGCAGAAGACCGTTGTAGAGGTTGTGGAGAATCCCGAGGTTGAGCTTTCGGTGGAGGAGGCCAAGGCCATGAGCCGCCGTCGCAAGCTTGGCGACGTGATCGAGACCGAGCTGAAGACCAAGGAGTTCCGCCGCTTGAGCGCGGGGGCTGCCAAGTCGGTCATCATTCAGGCCATCCGCGAGGGTGAGAGAAATGCGATGCAGCAGGCGTACGAGAGCAAGCGCGAGGAGATCATCACCGCTACGGTCAGCAAGATTGATACCGTTTCGGGTAACGTGATCTTGGACACGGGTACGGGTATGGCTACGCTGCTTAAGAGCGAGCAGATCCCCGGCGAGTATTTTGAGGTTGGTCAGAAGATCAAGGTGTACATCATTGAGGTCAATAAGGAAACGCGCGGCCCGCTGGTAACGCTTTCCCGTGTGCATGCAGGACTTGTTCGCCGTATGTTTGAACTGGAGATCCCCGAGATCACCGATGGCATCGTTCTGATCAAGGGCGTTGCGCGTGAGGCCGGCTCGCGTACCAAGATCGCGGTATATTCGCGCGACGAGGACGTGGATGCTGTGGGTGCTTGTATCGGAAACCACGGTATGCGTATTTCGAGCATCGTTGACGAGCTTTGCGGCGAGAAGATTGATATCGTGAAGTACAGTGAAAGCGAAGAGGAATACGTGGCGGCGGCACTGGCACCTGCCAAGGTGGACGAGGTCATGATGACGGGCGAGAGAAGCTGCAAGGTCATCGTGGCTCCCGAGCAGCTCTCGCTTGCCATCGGCAAGGAAGGTCAGAATGCAAGACTTGCCGCAAGACTTACGGGTATGAAGATCGACATTAAGACCGAGTAAGAGAGATGGAACAGAAAAAAAAGAAGATTCCCGAGCGCAGATGCCTTGGATGCAACGAGCATAAGCCAAAGGCCGAGCTTCTCCGCGTGGTACGAACGCCCGAGGGAGAGGTCGCGCTTGACTTTAAGGGAAAGATGAACGGCCGCGGCGCTTACATTTGCCACAAGATCGGTTGCTTGCGCAAGGCGCGCAAGTCGAAGCGGATCGACAAGAGCTTGGAATGTGAGATCCCCGAGGCAGTTTACGACGCGATGGAAAAGGAACTCGAAGAAAATGTGTGAAACCGAGAAAAGAGATACCGAAGGGCTTCTTCGAATGCTTGGACTGTGTATGCGGGCGGGCCGCCTTGTGTGCGGCACACCGATGATCTGCGACGCACTGAAAGATCAAAAGGAAGTTTTTGTGGTGCTTGTGGCGGACGAAGCCTCGGAGAATACGAAAAAACGGCTTTCAGACAGATGTAAATATTACGGCGTTCGGCTTGTGAGCGTGAAGGTCACCACGGGAGCGCTTGCTCACGCGCTTGGAAAAAGCGGAGAGCTTGCGGCGGTCGGTGTGACCGACAAAAATTTTGCGGCCGGACTTGAAAAATGGTTGTAACGACTCTGAACACGAAAGAAAGGCAGGGCATGGTATGGCAGTAAACCCTCAATTTAAGATCAATCAGATAGCGAAGGACCTCGGCAAAAAGAGTAAGGATATCGTTACTCTTTTAACCGATAAGGGCTTCGACATCAAGAATACGCAGAAATCGCTGGAGGCGGTCGAGTTTGACGTGCTTTTTGATACGCTGACGAAGGAGAATCAGATCGTCGAGATCGAGAATTATCTTGACGGCATTACCTATATTCCGTCCAAGGCGAAGAAGGAAGAGGCACCGAAGGCTCCCGCAGAAGCACCTGCAGAGGTGAAGGAGGAGAAGCCCGCCGCGAAGGTGGCGGAGAAGGCTCCCGAAAAGAAGCCCGAGGAAAAGGCGGAGAAGCAGGCGGCAAAGCCTGCCGAAATGCCGCAGGTAAAGGTCGAGGAGAAGAAGGCAGAAAAGCCTGTCGAGGCGGCAAAGCCCGTCGAGAAGAAGGAAGAAAAGCCCTCGGCTCCTGCCAAGCCCGAGGCACCCAAGGCTGCGGCAGCCCCTGCCCAAAAGCCGCAGGCCGCACCCGCTCCCGCGCAGAAGCCACAGGCTGCCCCCGCGCAGAAGCCGCAGGCCGCACCCGCTCCTGCACAGAGACCGCAAACGGCTCCCGCGCAGAGACCGCAAGCGGCTCCCGCACAGAGGCCGCAAACGGCACGTCCGCAGGGCGCACCCGCAGGACAGGGTGGCTATGCGAACAATCGCTTTGGCGGTGCGCAGAATAACGGTCCCCGTCCGCAAGGCAACGGTGGCATGGGTGGCGCGCGTCCGCAGAATTCCTTTGGCGGACAGAAGCCGCAGGGCGCACGTCCGCAAGGAAACGGCAACTTTGGCGGCGGTATGCGCGACAAGGATTCGGGCAATTTCCCGAGCGCACCGCGCGAGAAGTTCCAGCCCCAGCAGATCATTCGTGAGCAGACGCCCAAGGGCGGCGGAACGGTCAACAAGCAGAGAGGTGCTACGCGCGTGGTCGATATGCGCGGTGGCTCGGTCGACCTTTCCAAGTATGACGATAGACTGAATTCCTTTGTGTCGGATTCCGTGGCCGATATGCGCGGCGGAAACCAGCAATTCAAGAAAAAGAATACGGGCAACTCGATGCCGGGGAAGGGCTGGGCCAAGGGCAAGAAGGGCCCTGCGGCTCCCGTGAAGAAGGTTCCCGTGAACGTATCCATTCCCGACGAGATCTCGGTGGGCGAGCTTGCTTCGCGCCTCAAGGTCACGGCGGCCGAGGTGGTTAAGAAGCTTATGCTGATGGGTATGATGGTAACGGTCAATCAGATCATTGACTACGATACCGCATTCCTCATTGCCGACGAGCTTGGTGCCAACGTCACCAAGGAGGTCGTGGTCACCATCGAGGAAAAGCTGTTTGATGATGCCGAGGATGCGGCAGAGACCTTGGAGCCTCGCGCACCCGTCGTTTGTGTTATGGGTCACGTTGACCACGGTAAGACCTCGCTTCTTGACGCCATTCGTAACACCCACGTTACTACGGGTGAGGCAGGCGGTATTACCCAGCACATCGGTGCGTATCGCGTAAAGGTCAAGGGACAGGACATTACCTTCCTTGACACC
>JAZTWS010000116.1:0-1605 GCA_045636005.1 Eubacteriales bacterium
GCTTGGCCTCCGACTTCATACCAAACAATCCTTTCTCGGTTCGTTGATACCAATTAGTTTATAGCCGTTCCGCCGAGCTTATTCTCGAAACTGACGGGAGAATGCGGTGCCCGTGCGAGCGTGAAGAAGAACTCGCAGTTCTTCCCTTCCTCGCTTTCCACCCAAAGTTTTTCTTCGTGCGCGGTGATGATCGTTTTGGAGATATACAAGCCAAGCCCCAACCCCGACTTATCCAAGCTGCGACTCTTGTCGCTCTTGTAAAAGCGGTCGAACACCTGCGTCAGATCGTCGCTTGGAATGCCCTGTCCCTCGTTATAGACCGAAATCAGCACCTTTTTCTCCTTTGTGGATTGCACGCGAATACGGAGCCTGCCGCCATTTCCGGAAAATTTCAAGGCGTTTTGACAAATATTATAAAAGGTTTGATAAATCGCATCGTGATCGGCCAGAACGAAGATTCGGTCCTCCTCACACGCAAACTCGACCTCCAGGTGCTTTTCCTCGATCTGCTGCTCAAACGAGATCAGGATCACCCTTGCCATTTCACAAATATCAAACGGATTCATAACGAATTTGCGATCCCCCGCCTGAATGCGCGAAAGATCCAACAGCGATGCAACCAATCGAGAAAGCCGATGCACCTCCTTGGAGACCACCTCCAAATAATGATCGCGCTCCTCCAATGGGATCACGCCGTCCAGAATTCCGTCGATAAAGCCCGCAATCGTCGTCATGGGGGTGCGCAGATCGTGCGAAACGTTCGCCACGAAGGAATTGCGCATCTTCTCAAGATTTTCAAGCGACTCCGCCATGTGATTGAAGGCCTCTGCCAGCTCTGCAACCTCGTCCTTACCACGCACGTTCAAGCGTCTTTCAAATTTTCCCGCCGCAAAATCACGTGCCGCGTTTCGCATCTCGTGAAGCGGTGCAATGGTGCGTTCGGTGATAACGTAAGCGGCGATCAATGCGGCGAGTAAAACGAGAAACGCCGAGGAGATAATGGTTTTGGTAAGCCCCTCCATCGCATCTCCCCATCGAATTTCGGTGGAGCAGGCCGCAATCATACCGCAAAGCTCTCCGTTTGCATTGTAAACGCCAACGGCACGGGCCCAAAGACTCTCACCGCAAAATTCGGCCGTCAAAAGTCCTGAAAATGACGTCTCTTTAGCAATGGCATCCAAAATTTCGGTTGGAAGCGATTCCGATTTTGCGGAGGCAATCAACTCCTCATGGCCAACCAGATACAAAATTTTTCCGTTTGCATCGGCGATCAGCACGGCAAGATTGGAATCGTATTCCACAAAGGACTCCAAAGCCACGTGATAGGTACCGCTTACCTCGGCTTCCATGATTCCCGAAAAGTCCTCGGGCAACGAATCCTTTACTTTGTCTTCCAAAAAAAATTTTGTCACGTCGGTCGTGCTTTCCATCAACTTTTCCTTGGATTTCACGGAATAATTTCCCACCACCGACGTAACGATCAGCAAAAGCAAGGTAAAGCCAAGCGTAATGATCACCATAAAGGCGGTCACGTATTTGGCAAAAATACTTTTGAACATACGGCCGTGATCAGTTCAGAAGCTCGAACTTATATCCAACGCCCCA
>JAZTWS010000117.1:0-20253 GCA_045636005.1 Eubacteriales bacterium
TCGACCCCTCTCCGATTCTCGGCGGCGGTCGCGTGGGCTTTTCGCCCTATTCGACCATGCTGAAGATCAAGGATATTGAGGTGCGCGAGATTGTTTGGGAAGAACGCGTACAGGTCTACGAGCCTGAATTTTAAAAAGGAGAAAAATATGGGAAAGGCAACGGATTTTCGCTATAACACGGGTGCCACGATGGTGCCGTGGGCGGCGGTTGGAGAAAACTATAACGTACACGACTTGATGGAGATCATCAAGTTTTTGATGCAGGGCGAGGGCAAGGAATACGACGAGGCGCTTGAGGCCGTTTGGCAACAGGTGAAAAAGCTCGATGCGCTTGCCACCCCTCCCGGAAAGCTCTCGCTTGGCAGTAAGGTCGAGGAAGCCGAGGCGGCGTGCAACGCGTATCTCGGCGTGGACTCCTCCACCTTCGTTACCAATGCGACGGCGGGCTTTGAGATCGCGTATAAGTACGCCAATCTCAAGGAGGGAGACGAGGTCATCGTTCCCGCCATTACCTTCGTGGCAACCATGGCGTATCCTTTGGCGGTCGGTGCCAAGCTCGTGTTTGCCGATGTAGATCCCAAGACCATCAATATGGACCCCACGGACGTTGCACGGAAGATCACCGACAAGACCAAGATGATCGTACCCGTACATATCGGCGGCTATCCCGTAGACATGGATCCCATTATGGAGCTTGCCAAAAAGCACGACATTCTGGTGCTTGAGGACGCAGCGCACGCCTTCGGTGCGATGTATAAGGGAAGAAAGATCGGTACCATCGGTGACTTTGCGGCCTTCTCGATGCATGAGGTAAAGAACATTACCTCGTTCGGTGAGGGCGGTATTGCCACGACTAATGTGCCGGGCTTTGCGTCCGAAATGAAGCGCGCGCGCTTCTTGGGACTTGACTTTACCTGTCCCATTAAGGATTGGCTCTATAACATTACGCCCATCAAGGGCAAATATCATCCCTTCGTGCCGGGCAACGCTTCTACGACCGAAATTCAGGGTTTGGGACTTACCCTTCAGATCTCGCGTAACGAGGAGATCATTGCCGAGAGAAGACGCGCGGCGGCGTATCTTACCGAGCGTTTTTCGGCGTGTGACGCGCTGATTCCGCAGGATCTCGGAAACGAGGACATCAAGCCCACCTTCCATCTGTATCTGTTGCAGATCGATCCCGAGAAAGCGGGCGGTGACATTCAGGTGCTTAAAAAGAAGCTGGAGGAGAGGGGCGTGACGCAGATCGCGCACTTTGGCCCGCTTTATCGCTTCAAGATCGTGGAGGAGATGGGATACGATCCCGACGAGATCGCCAAGACCTGCCCCAACTGCGAGGAGGTCTTCTACAAGAGATTTACCCATCTGCCGCTTTATGGTCTGAGCGACGAGCAGCTGAAGTACATGGCCGATGCGGTGCTTGGGGCGGTTGCCGAGATGCAAGCCGGCAAGTGAGGCGAGCTTTATGAAGATTAAATGGGGCGTGATCGGGTGCGGAGGCATTGCCGATCGAAGAACCTTACCCGGCATGATGCTCGCGGACAACGCCGAGCTTGTGGCGGTGATGGACGCGCGCACCGAGGCCGCCGAGGCCTGCCGCGCGAAATACGGGGCAAAATATGCCTTGGACAACATCGAGGATCTGCTTGCTTTGAACGAAATCGAAGCGGTATATATCGCCTCGCCCGTGTTCTGCCATAAGGAGCAGTGTGTGGCGGCGGCAAAGGCAAAAAAGCATATCCTTTTGGAAAAACCGATGGGGCTTACGGTGACCGAGGCCAAGGAGATCGCGGAGGTCTGCGAGGCGGAGGGCGTGAAGCTTGGTGTGGCGTTTATGATGCGTTTCCACAGTTACCATCGGGAGATGCGCCGCTTGGTTTCCGAGGGCGCGCTTGGCGAGATCGTTTTGGCAAGAGCGCAGTTTACCTGTTGGTATCCTGAAATTGAGAACTGTTGGCGACAAAACAAGGCGCTGTCGGGCGGTGGCGCTATGCTGGATATGGCGATCCACTCGATTGACCTTGTGCGCTATATCACGGGACTTGAGGTCACCGAAAGCCAAGGTATCGTGGGCAATCAGATCTTCCACTATAGCGTGGACGACGCGGGTGTCGGCGTGTACCGCATGAGCAACGGCGCGCTTTGCGTAGTGGACTCGGCCTTCAATATTCCCGACGACGTATCGGTCAGCAAGCTGGAGATCTACGGCACGAAGGGAAGTATGGTGGCCAAGGGAACGCTCTCGCAGGAGGAGGGTGGCTCACTTGAGGTGCTTTTGGTGGAGGATGCGGGCGGTTATGACGCTTCGCAAAATCGAAGCACGGTGAAGCCCGTACCGATCTCGGTCACCTTTGGCAATATGTATACCAAAGAGATCGAGGCCTTTGGCAGAGCGCTTCGCGGTGAAGGAGAGATACCCGTCACGGCGGCCGATGCGATGCTTTCGCAAAAGGCAATCGAGGACGTATATAAGCAAAATTTGGCTTGACTTTAAAATATGCTTGTGCTATAATAGCCTCGTGGAATTTTGCCCACGAGGCTATTTTCAAAGAAAGGAATATAGGATGGAGCTTCAAAAGATTACATATTTTTCCGAATCGGATTCCTCCATGCAGCCCGCACTCGTTTGGGGGGCTGACGGGGAGGAAAAACGTCCGCTTGCCGTATGCTTGCATACGTGGAGCTATGACATTTCGCGTTTTTATGAGGACTATCTTAATAAGTGCAAGGAGCGGAATTGGCACTTTATTTACCCGCTTTTCCGCGGCCCGAACTGGACGCCCGAGGCGTGCGGCTCGGATCATGTGGTATCCGACCTTGCGTGTGCCGTTGCTTACATGAAGGAAAACTATAACGTGGATGAGGACAGAATTTACCTTGTCGGCGGATCGGGTGGCGGACACGCCTCGCTTCTCATGGCGGGCAGACACCCTGAGCTTTTCACGGCAATCGCTTCCTATTGTCCGATTAGTGATATCGCGGCGTGGTTTAAGGAAACCAACGAAAAGAAGCAGCCTTCGACTGCGAGAGACTATGACGATCATATCTTCGACGCTTGCGGCGGCAACCCGCTGACCGATGAAACGGCGGCGGCTGAGGCCAAGCACCGCTCTCCTCTTACTTGGCTTGCAAATGCCAAGGGCAAGGTGATCTTGGACATTGAAACGGGTATTCACGACGGCCACACGGGAAGCGTGCCGATCTCGCACGCACTTCGTGCCTTCAATGCCGTTGCCAACGAAGAAGATCGTATTTCGGACGAGGACATCGACTTCATGGTGAAGAACGAAGAGGTGCCCGAGTATCTTCGTTTTGAAGGACACGATGCCGCTTACGGCTCGAAGCACAAGGTGCTTTTGCGCAGAGAGTCGGGTATGGTGCGTTTAACGCTCTTTGAGGGAACGCACGAGATCCTTTCCTCTTGTGCATTCGGTTTCTTGTCAAGACAGGTGCGCGGTGAGGCACCCGTTTGGAACTCGGGCTCGGTCTCGGGGGATGAGAAAGAAAACGTACTTACGAAATAAGAGTGTTGATTTTTTGAGAGGGGCTTTCTTTTATGAACCGAGTAGAACACAGAGAAGATACATGGGAGTTTCCCTTCGTGGAGTATTCTTGCGATGCGAAGGGTGAAAAGCTTCCCCTTATCATTCAGCTTCACGGCGCGGGCGAGAGAGGATGCGGCGGTAAGCTTCTCGACCTTGTGGACGTACATGGTTTTTCGAAGTATCTGAAGGATGCGGATCGCCGCCTCATAGCAGTCATGCCCCAATGCCCGAAGGATAGCTTTTGGGCGGCGCGCGTGGAGTCTATTGTGAAATTTGTTGAGCATTTGATCAAGGCATACAACGTGGATGAGAGCCGAGTGTATTTGACGGGACTCAGCATGGGTGGATACGGCACGTGGTTTACGGCTATGGCAAGACCGGATCTGTTTGCCGCGATCGCTCCCGTTTGCGGTGGCGGAATGGCTTGGAATGCAGGTGTCCTGACCATGCCGATATGGGCGTTTCACGGTGCGGAGGATACAGTTGTTACGCCAATACAGTCGGACGAAATGGTGGCAAAGCTGAGGAGCCTCAACGCCGATATTACTTACACACGCGTAGACGGTGTAGGGCATAACGTTTGGGAAAAAGCATATTCGGTAGAGCTTTTGGAATGGCTGTTGAGTAAGCGAAAAAAGTGATCTCCGTTTGGCCAACCGCTTTTGTTATGATGCAAAATAAAAGGGGTCTTGAATGGCACCAAAAACCGAATAGTCGACAAAACCAACAATCCCCCATGTTTTAGTAAAACATGGGGGATTGTTCATAAAATCGGGTTGATTTCGGGGGCGAAATATGTTATAATATGATTTAAGAATAACCCACAAATGCAAGGAGAGAAAACACAAGCAATGACGAGAGAAATTTTGTTTCCTTACGGAAAGAAAAAATTGAGTTATCGGTTTGCACCCGAGGAGCTTTTAGGGGTACTTACCTCCTCGATTGAGGAATATAAGCCCGAGCTTGACGGCGAAGAATTGGTAAAAAAGGCGCTAGAGGCGCCGATCGGTTCGGAACGGCTTTCGGTGTTGGCAAAGGGAAAAGAAAAGATCGTTATTATTGCGAGTGACCATACGCGTCCCGTGCCAAGCAAGGTCATTATTCCCGCCATGCTTTCGGAGATACGGGAGGGGAATCCCCGAGCCGACATCACCATACTTGTTGCAACGGGTTGTCATAGAGAAACTACCAAGGAAGAGCTGGTTGCAAAATTCGGGGAAGATATCGTAAAGAACGAGAAGATATATATACACGATTGCGACGACCGAGAGCGGCTCGTCAACATTGGCATCTTGCCGTCGGGAAGCGTGTGTGAGATCAATTCGATCGCCTTGGAGGCCGATCTTTTGGTGGCCGAGGGCTTTATTGAGCCGCACTTTTTTGCCGGATTTTCGGGGGGAAGAAAGAGCGTATTGCCGGGAATTGCAGGACGAAGCACGGTTTTGGCCAATCATTGCTCGGAATTTATTGCAGATGAGCACGCACGAACGGGAATTTTGGAGGGCAACCCCATCCATAAGGATATGCTTTGGGCGGCCAAGCAGGCAGGACTTTCATTTATCGTGAACGTTGTTTTGAATTCCGAAAAGCAGGTGATCTACGCGGTCGCTGGCGATGTGGAGCAGGCGCATAAAAAAGGAACGGATTTTCTGTCCGAGCAGTGCGGCGTGAACGCTATACCGTCGGACATCGTGATTTCCACCAACGGCGGTTATCCGCTCGATCAAAACGTATACCAAGCGGTGAAGGGAATGACGGCGGCCGAGGCCACGGTGGTGCCGGGCGGCGTGATCATTATGCTTGCCTCGTCGTCGGACGGCATTGGCGGTGATCATTTTTATCACCAGCTTGCCGATGAGTCCGACATTGAAAAAACCATGGCGCTATTTTTAGGGCGCGGCCGTGGCGAAACGGTTCCGGATCAGTGGCAAACGCAGATCATGCTTCGCATTCTTATGCGTGCGCACATCATTTATATATCCGAAATGCCGGCCGATACCGTGCGAAAAATGCATATGATCCCGGCGCATTCGATCGGTGAAGCGATCGAAGAAGCAAAGAAAATGCTCGGAAAGGACGATCCCACGATCACGGTGATCCCCGACGGCGTTTCGGTCATCGTAAAACAGTAAGGAGAAAGATATGAACGGAAGAAATCCCGAAGGCGATATTCGCGTGGAAGGCGGCGTTGCCGCATGGCTGGATAATTTTTGGTATCATCATAAATGGAAAACGATCGGCGCGCTTTTTTTGGCGTTCGTTTTGACCGTTTGTATTGTGCAGTGCGCGCATAAGGATAAGATCGACGCGGTGGTGATGTATGCGGGGCCGTATCTGTATACGAGCAACGAAACGCTCACCGTGAAGCAGGAGCTGAATGCGGTGATGCCCTCTGACCTTAACGGCGACGGCGAGAAAATCACGGGACTTGTGACCTATCAGATCATGACCGATGAGCAGCTTGAGGCGTATAAGAAGCAGCTTCAGTCTTATGAGGGGGAGAAAGTCACGGTAGATACCTCGTATTTTACCTCGCAGTCCCAAAACTGCAACAGCTATCTTCTGACGGGCGAGTGCGCCATTCTTCTGATTGACGAAAGTCTTTTCCAAAAGCTGAAGGAGGCCGACCGCGTTCGCAAACTTGACGAAATATTTCCCACGCTTCCGTCCTCGGCCATTGACGAATACGGCTTGGATTTCACAAAGACCGCGCTTGCCAAAAATTCCGAGCAGCTCGGCAAGCTGCCCGAGGGAACGGTGCTTTGTTTGCTCCGTCCCTATGTAATGGGCAATGTCAGCGACAAGACCACCTACGCGCAGATCACGAAGATGTTCGTGGCCATGGCAAAGGACTGATATGCGGCTGGATAAATTTTTGACCGTGACGGGAACGGCAAGCCGAAGCGAAGCGGCCAAGGCGGTGCGCCGCGGCGGCGTACTCGTGGACGGACGGGCGGCCAATAGCCCCGCCATGCAGATCGATCCCGAAACATGTACGGTGGAATATAATGGCGAGCGCGTGGTCTATCGGCAGTATACTTATATTATGCTGAATAAGCCGCAGGGCGTTGTGAGCGCGACCGATGACGGACGGGACAGGACGGTTTTGGATCTGCTTCCCGAAAAGCTACAGCGGCTTCACCTTTTTCCGTGCGGCCGACTTGACAAAAACACCGTAGGACTTATGCTTCTCACGGATAACGGCGAGCTTTCGCACCGCTTGCTTGCCCCCAAAAGTCACGTGGCGAAATCCTATCGCTTTGAGGCCGAGAAGGAAATTTCGGAGGCAGATAGGGAAGCACTCGAAACGGGCGTATATATCGCGGGGGGGTATCTGACGAAGCCTGCGCGCGTGGAGCTTGACGGGGACAGACGCCACGGTATTATCACGATAACGGAAGGGAAGTACCACCAGATCAAGTTGATGCTTGAAGCGGTGGATAATAAAATATTGCATCTTGGGCGTATCACCTTCGGCCCCTTGGTGTTAGATGAAACACTGGATGAGGGTGAGTGGCGGTTTTTGACCGACGCCGAGATCGAAGAGTTGGAATCACATGGAAGGAATTAAGATACATGGACATTATTAAGCGTTTAGCAGAGGAATTTAAGTTGAAGGAAGAACAGGTGCGCGCCACGGTTGAGCTGATCGATGAGGGCAACACCATTCCCTTTATTTCGAGATACCGTAAAGAAGTTACGGGAAGCCTTGACGACACGGTGCTTCGTGACCTTTTTGACCGTCTGACTTCACTTCGCAATCTGGAAAAGCGTAAGGAGGAGGTCAAGGCGCTGATCGCGGCGCAGGAGAAGCTGACCGACGAGATAAGCGCCGCCATCGACGCGGCCAAGACCGTGACCGAGGTGGACGATATTTACCGTCCCTTCCGTCCGCACCGAAAGACGCGCGCCTCGGTGGCACGCGAGAAGGGCTTGGAGCCTTTGGCCGAGCTTTTGATGGCGCAGGAGAGCGAGTACAATCCCACGCTTGAAGAACAGGCAGAGGGCTTTGTCGATGAGGAGAAGGGCGTAAAATCGGCCGAGGAAGCGTTGGCGGGTGCCAAGGATATTATCGCGGAGGATATCTCGGACAACGCTGAATTCCGCAAGATGATCCGTACGCTGACCTTTGATTACGGTATGCTTGTTTCCAAGGGTACGACCGAGGAGGATACGGTTTATTCGCCTTACTACGATTACCGCGAAAAACTGAATAAGATCCCCTCGCACCGCGTGCTTGCTGTCAACCGCGGCGAAAAGGAAGAGTTCCTCAAGGTGAGTTTGGATATCGACTCGTCGATCGTCCTCAACTACCTTTTCAATGCTTTGATCGAAAATCTGAAGAGTCCTGCTTCGCATTACGTTTCCGAGGCCATTGCCGATAGCTACGACCGTTTGATCGCTCCCTCGGTGGAGCGTGAGATCCGTGCCGAGTTGTTTGACAACGCTTGCGAGGGCGCGATCAAGCTCTTCTCGGATAACTTAAAGCATCTTTTGATGCAGCCGCCGCTCAAGGGCAAGACGGTGCTTGGATTTGACCCCGGTTATATCAACGGTTGTAAAACGGCCGTTGTGGATAAGACGGGTAAGGTGATCGATACCGCCGTGGTCTATCCCACCACCAAGTCGCAATCGAAGATCGAGGCGGCTAAAGCAACCATGAAGCGCATGATTCTAAAGCATGGGGTAGACGTGATTGCCATTGGTAACGGTACGGCCTCCAAGGAAAGTGAGATCTTCGTGGCGGGGCTCTTAAAGGAGATCGACCGCGACGTGAAATATATCGTGATCAGCGAGGCGGGTGCCTCGGTCTACTCGGCCTCCAAGGTGGCTGCCGAGGAATTTCCCGACTTCGACGTGATGCAGCGCTCGGCGGTTTCGATCGGCCGTCGGCTTCAGGATCCGCTTGCCGAGCTTGTTAAGATCGAGCCAAAGGCCATCGGCGTCGGTCAATATCAGCACGATATGAAGCCCGCAAGGCTTGACAGTGCGCTTGGCGGCGTGGTGGAGGATTGCGTAAACAGCGTTGGCGTGGACATCAACACGGCGTCCTATTCCTTGCTTTCGTATATCGCGGGCATCAATACCACAACGGCGAAGAACATCGTGAAGTACCGTGAGGAAAACGGTGAGTTTACCTCGCGTGCGCAAATTTTAAAGGTTCCCAAGATCGGAAATAAGGCCTTCGAGCAGTGCGCGGGCTTCTTGCGCGTGCCGGGCGGTAAAAACATTCTCGACAATACGGGCGTGCATCCCGAGTCCTATGAGGTGGCCGAAAAGCTCATTTCGCTCTTTGGCTATACCGAGGCAGACGTGCTCGGCGGCAAGCTGCATACCCTTCGCGCCGAGGCGACCAAGTACGGTATCAAAAAGCTCTGTGAGGAACTTTCGGTGGGTGAGCCCACGCTTTTGGATATGATCGGTGAGCTGGAAAAGCCGGGCCGTGACCTTCGTGATACGCTACCGCCTCCCGTTCTTCGTGACGATGTTCTCGGTATCGAGGATCTGAAGGAGGGAATGAAGCTGACGGGAACCGTGCGAAACGTCATTGATTTCGGTGCCTTCGTGGACATTGGCGTGCATCAGGACGGCCTCGTTCATATCTCGCAGATCTCGGATAAGTACGTCAAGCATCCCTCCGATGTTTTGTCGGTCGGTGACGTTGTGGAGGTTCGCGTTCTCAGCGTAGACGTGAAAAAGAAGCGAATTTCGCTCACCATGAAAAAGGAAATGTGATTTACTTTGTAAACCCAAAAAGACAAAGAAAAAAGCGAAAAAATCCAAAATTCACAATTTGTTTTTTAAAATTGTGCATGTTGCACAAAATGCAAAGTGAAAATTTGGGGAATTAACATCTTCCCTTTTTGAGCGAAATTTGATATAATATACTCGTTATGGAATATGGAAAATATTTTGTTTTTTAAATGCAAGGAGGATTTTACTCAATGGCAAGTTTGTCGTTAAAGCACATTTACAAGAAGTATCCGGGTGGCGTTACCGCCGTTTCCGACTTTAATTTGGAGATCAAGGATAAGGAGTTCCTTATTCTCGTAGGTCCCTCCGGTTGTGGTAAAACAACTACTCTGCGTATGATCGCAGGTCTTGAGGAGATCACTGAGGGCGAGCTTTTCATTGGCGACCGCCTTGTAAACGACGTGGCCCCCAAGGATAGAAAGATCGCGATGGTGTTCCAGAACTACGCTCTTTACCCCCATATGTCCGTGTTTGAGAACATGGCATTCGGTCTGAAGCTCAACAAGACGCCCAAGGAAGAGATCAAGCGTCGCGTTGAGGAAGCTGCTCGCGTTCTGGATATTACCCACCTTCTTGACAGAAAGCCCAAGGCTCTGTCGGGTGGTCAGAAGCAGCGTGTGGCACTCGGTCGTGCAATCGTTCGTCATCCCGCCGTATTCCTTCTTGACGAGCCGCTTACCAACTTGGACGCAAAGCTTCGTGCTGCGATGAGAACCGAGCTTACCAAGCTTCACCACCGCGTAGGAACCACCTTCGTATACGTTACGCATGACCAGGTCGAGGCTATGACCATGGCAACGCGTATCGTTGTTATGAAGGACGGTCTTATCCAGCAGGTAGACACGCCTCAGAATCTTTATGATAACCCTGTAAACATCTTCGTAGCAAGCTTCATCGGTACGCCTCAGATGAACCTCATCAAGGGTGTTCTCGAGAAGAAGGACGAGGACGTATACTTCAACTTTGAGAATTGCTCCGTTAAGCTTCCTGCCGAGAAGGCAAAGAACCCTGCACTTGCTGAGTACATCGGCAAGGAGGGTATTGCAGGTCTCCGTCCCGAGTGTATCCACGATACGCCCATGCAGATCGCAGCACTTGAGGATAGCACGGTTGAGGCTTACGTTGACGTTACCGAGCTTATGGGTGCCGAGATTCACCTTTACCTCAACATCGGTGAGGCGAACTTGATCGCCAAGGTATCCTCTCGCTCCACTTCCCGCGCAGGCGACACCATCAAGGTTGCTCTCGATACCTCGAGAATGCACATCTTCGATCAGGACACCGAGCGTTGCATCGTTCACTAAGAAAAAACATAAAGGCTATTGCAGACAATCGTTTGCAATAGCCTTATTTTTTGTTTTATAATTGGACAATCTTTGCGCCAAGCGCCGCGGCCTCGTTCTCGTTGTGTGTAACCAAAAGGATCGCGTGATCCTTTGCATACTCGCGTATGAGATCAAGCAAGGGTGCTTTCGTTCCTTCGTCCACGGCGGAGAAGGGCTCGTCAAGGAGCAAGAGGTCACCGCCGTATGCGAGGGCTCTTGCGAGCGCTGTGCGCTGCGCCATGCCGCCCGAAAGCTCTCGGGGGTATTTGTCGGCGGCCTCCGAGAGACCGACCTTTTCGAGCCAATCATCCGCAATCGCAAGCTTATCCTTGGTGTCGGGCAGGACAACGGCAATGTTTTCTTTTACCGTAAGCCAAGGGAAAAGCCTCGGCTCCTGAAATTTCACAGAAATGCGATCAAACGTGCTTTCTACCTCTCCCTCGTCGACCTGAATAAGTCCTGCAATGACGCGGAGAAGCGTGGTTTTTCCGATGCCCGATGCGCCCATGATCGCGACGCAACCGACGTCATCACAGAAAAAGGAAACGTCCCTTAAGATCTCTTTTCCACCGAGTGAAACGCAAATATTATTGAGCTTCAGCATGAGCATCCCTCCTTATATAGCGTTTTCCAAGCGTGCGGAACATCAAGGTGACAAGCTTTTCGATGGCAAGGCTGAGAAGCACCACCACCACCGTCCAAGCAAAAAGTTCGGGTGTTTCCAAGTAATTTTTGGCATCCGAAAGTTGTTTGCCGATCGAAACGGGCGAGTTGGCAAGTACCTCGGCGGCAACGCCCGCCTTCCACGCCAAGCCAATCGAGGTCTTGCAGGCCGACAGAAAATAGGGGGTCACGGTTGGTAAGTAAAAGAGGCGAAGGCGCTTTCCGAAAGGAAAATCGAACAGATGGCAGACCTCCGAAAGACGCGGGTCAAAAGCCCCGATGCCGTCGGATACCGCCGCCCAAATGACAGGCAGGACGATCAGCATCGCAATAAAAACGGGAAGGGCCGACGAGCCGAGCCAAAGAAGCGCCAGAATAACAAAAGAAGCGACGGGGGTCGCTTTAATAACCGAAAGAAGTGGATAAAAAAGCCGATAAAGGAAGCGGACGTGCGAGGTGAGGAGCGCCAAAATCGTGCCACTCACGAGAGCAAGCAGAATGCCGCAGGCTACGCGCAGAATGCTTCGCAAAACGATGATCCAAAATTCTGCGGTAAGCGCAAGCGATGCCAGCTTTTCCAAAACGGCGATGGGGGAGGGGAGCAAAAGCTCCCGCCCCATGCGGTATGCCGCAAGCCACCAAACCGCAAGCCAAAAGGCTACGACGAGAAGGGTGATGCCTGCAGATCTTACGAATTTTTTCATGCGTTGGGAATGAAGTAGAAGTTGTCCGCGGGTAACGCACCGCCGACCGATGCCGCTTTGAAGTCAAACATGGTTTCAAGGAATGCCGAGAGAGCGGTCTTCATTTCCGCGCCGTCGATATACACGATGTTGCAGGAGGGGATGGCCTTGGCGGCAACGGGGGCGGCACCCGTGTAGATCTCAAGCGCAACCACCATTTCGGAGGCTTCGGCAGGATTTGCATTAACGAATTCGATCGAAGCCTTGTATTCCTCCATGAACTTGAGAACCTCGGCCGTGTGCGCATTCAGAAATTCGTTGCGAACGACGATGCAACCCTGTACGAGAGAGTCACTGCCAACGGCCTTTTCCCACTCGCTCGTGAGGTCAAGCGCAACGGTAAGGTTTTCGTTTTTGCTCATGGCTACCGTAAGAACGGGCTGGGGAAGTACGGCAAGCATACCGGCATCCGACGCAGCTACGGCACTCATAAGAGCGGCGGGCTGTGCGTAGGTGGTGTCAATGGTTACGTTGACGCCGCTTGCCTTGCAGATCGCCTCAAAGATGAAAGCGGGGTTTTGCGCAGGGCAGTAGACCGTCTTGCCCTCGAGATCGGCAAGGGTCTTGACCGAGCTTCCGTTTTCTACGACGTAAAGAACGCCAAGCGTGTTGATAGCAAGGACGCTTACGGCTCCCTCGGTCTTGTTATAGAGCGTGGAGGCGGCGTTCGTGGGCAGGGCGGCAATGTCGATCTCGCCCTTGATGAGACCTGCATTGATCAGCGAGGCATCGGTCTCTACATGGAAAGAGTAATTGAGAGCTGCGCCACCGTTTTTGTGATCGTTCATGAGCTTGGCCATGCCAAAGCCCGTGGTGCCGTTCAGCACCGAGATGCGAACGGGAAGCGTGGTGTCAAGCGTGGGGGTGGTGTTTTCGCTCGGCTCCGTGGTCTCGGGCTCCGACGAGCTTTCGCTCGGTGTGCCTGCGCAGGATACGAGCGCAAGGATCATGATAAGGGCAAGAATAAGTGTAAAAATGCGTTTTGTGTTGATGTGTTTCATGGGTAAATTCCTTCTTATTTGTAAAATTCGATCATGGCATCTCGGTCAATAAGCGTGATGTTTTTTCCTTCTTTTTTGATAAAGCCGTCCTCGGTAAACTTGTCAAAGGCGCGGTAAAGCGAGGCTCTTCCGATATTCAGCATTTCCGAGAGTGCGTTTGCGCTGATATTCAGCGAAAAGCTCTTTGCGGGGCTTTGCGTACAAAGGAAGAAGGCAAGCTTTCTCTCGGGCGAGCCGGCAGTAAAGCAGGAGATTTTCGTGTTGAGATAACAGATCTTGTCGGAGAGGCAGCGGATATAATTCATGGAAAAGTCTTGATCGCTCTCCAAAAGTGCGCGAATGTCCTTTGCGGTCAAAAAGAGAACGCGGCAGGATTTTTTGGCAATCACTACGCTGATATAGCGGCTGCGCGAGCCGAAAAGCGTTGCCAGGCCAAAGGTGTCGTTTTTGCCGAAATGGCGCAACAGGACGCCGTTCTGGCTATCCACCGAATACACCGCAGCGGTTCCCGACAAAACAATGCCGAGCAGCTTTTCGGTCGATTCGGGTGAGTAGATGACGTCGCCGGCCTTGAAGCTTTGCGTCGTGGTGTCGGGGGCATTCAGAAGAGAAGTGACGCTTTCACTTGAAATTCCGTGAAAGAGGGGCAAGGACTGAAGTTGCGATACAAGTGCTTCCTTTTTCATAATATCCTCCAAAGTGTCTCTTGAGATACATTATTATAACATGTCTGTCGGATTTTGTCAAGAGATTTTGGGCTTGTTTTTTTGAGTTTTTTTAAATTATTTTTCCGTTTTCGATTGATTTATAAAGGAAAGTGTGTTATAATAATAACATAAAAATAACGGTACGATTCCGTATATCTAAAGGAGACAGATTATGACACTTGTGGTTTTGGCAGCAGGCATGGGCTCACGCTATGGCGGCATGAAGCAGATTGACCCCATCACCGAGAATGGCGAATTTATTATTGATTTCTCGGTATACGATGCGATCAAGGCAGGCTTTGATAAGGTGGTTTTCATCATCAAGGAAGAAATGCTGGAGGATTTCAAGGAAACCGTCGGTAAGAGAGTTTCGCCCTTTATTGAGGTGGATTATGCATTCCAAAAGATGGATCGCCACGTTCCCGCAGGCAAAACGCCCGAGGGAAGAACCAAGCCTTGGGGAACCACACACGCGCTTTTGTGCGCAAAGGACGTGGTGACCGATAATTTTGCAGTTCTGAACGCGGACGATTTCTATGGCAGAGGCGCATTTGTTGCCATTGCTGACTTTTTGAAGAATGCCAAGGACACGTCTAAAGAGATGCACGCGGCTATGGTGGGATATGTTCTCGGCAACACGCTGACCGATCACGGTACGGTCTCTCGCGGTGTTTGCGTGGTGGAGAACGGTATGCTTAAGGAGATCGTGGAGCGCACCAAGATCGCGCCCGACGGCGAGATGGCAGCCTTCTACGACGGCGATCAGAAGGTAGCACTTCCTTACGACACGATGGTTTCCATGAACTTCTGGGGCTTCACGCCGAACATTTTCGGTTACCTTGAAAAGAGCCTTGCCGCTTTCTTCGAGAAGGAGGAGGGCGACCCCATGAAGCGTGAGTGCTATCTTCCCATGACGGTGGGCGAGGCAATGGCAGACGGCGTTTGCGACGTCAAGGCCTACAAGACCGACGCCAAGTGGTTTGGCGTGACCTACAGTGAGGATAAAGAGGGCGTGGTGAAGGGCATTCGTTCTCTCATCGACGGCGGCGTTTATCCGAACGGACTTTGGAAATAAGAGAGGATCGCATATGGCTACTCTGATTACGGGCGGTGCGGGCTTTATCGGCTCGCATACCATCGTTCAGCTTTTGGAGGCGGGCAGGGAGCTTGTCGTGCTTGACAACTTCTGCAATAGCAAGCCTATCGTTCTCGATCGCATTCGTGAGATCACGGGGAAGGATTTTCGTTTTTACGAGGCGGATCTTTTGGACCGTGAGGCCATTGAGCGCATTTTTGAGGAAAATAAGATTGATAGCGTGATTCATTTTGCGGGCCTTAAGGCCGTGGGTGAGTCGGTGGCGCAACCGCTTCGTTACTACCACAACAATTTGACGGGAACCTTCAATCTTTGCGAGGTCATGCAGAAATACGGTGCCAAGCGCATCGTGTTCAGCTCGTCGGCCACTGTTTACGGTAAGCCCGAAAGCGTGCCGATTCGTGAGGATTTCCCGCTTTCGACCACCAATCCGTACGGCGAGACCAAGCTGATGATCGAGCGGATTCTTAAGGATCTGCACGTTTCGGACAACGAGTGGAGCGTTTCGATTCTCCGCTACTTCAATCCCATCGGCGCGCATAAGAGCGGCAAGATCGGTGAGGATCCCAAGGGAATTCCTAACAATTTGTTGCCCTATATCACGCAGGTGGCGTCGGGCAAGCGCGAGAAGCTTTCGGTCTTTGGTAACGACTATAAGACGCACGACGGTACGGGCGTGAGAGACTATATTCACGTTGTGGACCTTGCCGGTGCGCACCTGAAGGCGCTTGAGCGCGCGGAGAAGGTGACGGGCGTGGAGTACTTCAACGTCGGTACGGGCGTTGGCTATTCGGTGCTTGATATTGTGAAGGCGTACGAAAAGGCAACGGGTGCTCCCGTGCCTTACACGATCGCGCCGCGTCGTCCCGGTGATATCGACGAGTGCTATGCCGATCCCACCAAGGCATACGAGATCCTTGGCTGGAAGGCGCAGTACGGCATTGAGGATATGTGCCGCGACGCGCACCGTTGGCAGACACAGAATCCGAACGGATATGACAAATAAGGGGACAATATGATAGAAAAGAATTATTTTGGATGCTTGGAAGATAGAAGAACTGTCTCGGCGTATACACTTATCAACAAAAATGGTATGTCGGCTCGTATTTCCGACTACGGCGGAACGCTTCTTGGTCTTTTTGTTCCCGACAACAACGGACGCTTCACCGATGTGATCGGCGGCTACGATAACCTTTATGATTATACACACGCCTCGGGATTTCAGGGCGCTTTGGTCGGCCGCTACGGCAACCGTATTTGTGAGGGAAAATTCACGCTTGACGGTAAGGAATATTCGCTTTACCTCAATAACAACGGCAACCACATTCACGGCGGCAAGGTGGGGTTTGACAAGAAAATTTGGGATGCAGAGGCGATCGACGGCGAGGAGCCGCGTCTCGTGCTGACCTACGTCTCGCCCGACGGCGAGGAAGGATATCCCGGCACGCTTTCGGTGAAAGTGACCTATACGCTGACAAACGATAATGCGCTTTCGATCCGCTATGAAGCCACGACCGATAAAAAGACCATCCTCA
The DNA here is from genome assembly GCA_045636005.1 of Eubacteriales bacterium. Classification (GTDB taxonomy): domain Bacteria; phylum Bacillota; class Clostridia; order Oscillospirales; family CAG-272; genus RGIG8775. The sequence goes on from JAZTWS010000117.1 coordinate 16,370, forward strand.
ATCTGACCAATCATACCTACTTCAATCTTGGCGGTTACGCGAGCGGCACGGTGAGAGAGCATACGCTTTGGCTGGATGCCGACACCTATCTCAAGACCAACGATAAGCTGATCCCCACGGGTGAGCTTGCGGCGGTGGAGGGAACGCCCTTTGATTTCCGAACCGAGAAAAAGGTGGGTAGGGATATCGACTGCGACCATGCCGATCTTTTGAAGGCGGGCGGCTATGACCACTGCTTTAACTTCACGGGTGGCGAGAGTGAGGAGGTAAAGCTCCGCGCGATCCTCAAGGACGAAGCGTCGGGACGCATCATGAAGATGTACACCAATCAACCCTGCGTTCAGCTTTATACGGGCAATTTCCTCAAGGATGACGGACATCCCTTCAAGGGCGGCCACGTAAAGTTCAAGCAAATGGCACTTTGCCTTGAGACCCAGCATATGCCCGACAGCATCCACCACGAAAACTTTACCGATGTCGTGCTGGATGTGGGGCAGAAGTACGACTATACTACAGTCTACGCTTTTTCGGCAGAATAAAAACACAAAAGTTTCAAGGGAAAGGCTTCCACAAAGCAGATTTTTAGATTTTAAGAGGCTAAAAGCCGCCGAATGACTCGGCGGCTTTTTATGTTATGTCATGTCATTCGTTGCGGAGACGGTACGAGGTCCAAATAGTGTACATCGTTTTGGAAACTTCTTTCGCAAGAGAAAAAGGGTATTTTCAGCAATCAAAAGGTACAAACGTATTTATGCCCTTTGATTGCCGCCCACTCCCCGAGGGGAGTGGGGGGGGTAGGCCGAGCTTTCAGGAACAAGACGTCAATGTGCTGAAGCAGGCTATCCGTTGGGCCTCGAAAAAACGGAATTAGTTATTGTTATAAATTACGGTTACACCCTCGTGAGTTGCCGTTCCGTAAACGCCCTGACCGCCGCCGTAAAGCTGGTCAAATGCGCAAAGGATGAAGTGATCCTCACCTGCATTGTGAGTGTGATTGTCGTCTATGACCTCATTGCCGTTGGCGTCGACGGGGTGACCGTATCTGGGATTGGAGTAAGCCGAGTTGCTGACGCCTGCCTGCACTCTTACGTAAGGCCAACTCGTTCCTGCAAATTCGCAGTAGGTGTAATTTGCCCACTCGCCGTAAGTAACGGTAACGTCCTTACAGGTCAACTGCGGCGCGGCAGCAACGGTGGTACCATTATTGTCGGCGGTTTTACTCGTATTACCGATCAGCATACCGCATCTGCGATAAGCGTACCACTGGTAAGAAGAGGTTACATCGTTGTAGGCGTCTATTCTGCAAGCGACGTTGCACTTCTCCATGTAGATCTCTGCGTTTCCGCTGGCACCGCCGATAACACCGCCGGTGGAGTTGTCGAAATCGCCCCACTGTGCTGCAAGGGTAGTGGATGCATCTACGTTACAGTTGATGAATTTCGGAGTGCCTGCCGCCCAACCGACGATACCGCCGGCATAATACTGATAATCGGCACCCTCGGAATTGGTTACCGTGATGTTCTCAAAGGTGGTGTCACCAAAGGTGCAGGCTGCAACGATTCCTACGATAGCAGAATAGCCCGAGATTGAGGCATTGTCAATTTTGAGGTCCTTGATGTGAGCATCTTCTACGGCACCAAACAATCCCAAGCCGAGATCGCCGTAGTAGAAGCCGTTGTCAAGTGCCCACGTGTTTTGATTCAGATTTTTGATCGTATGTCCCTGACCGTCAAAGGTACCGGTGAAGGCCTTGTCCTGTCGGTAAGAGCCGATGGGATCAAAGCAAACGAGTTCGCCGTTTTCGTCTTCTTTGTAGAGATCTACGTCTATGTCAAGCTTGACGGTCTTGCCGTCAAAGGTTACGGGCTGGGTGATTTCCGACGCCACGTCGGCAGGGAGGGCGGCGGTGCCGTCTACGAGATTGGCAAGGCCGACCAGTGCCTCTGCCGTAGAAAGCGTATATTCAGTAGCATCGGGATTCTCTAAATACCAAGAAATATCAGCAGAGCCGTCCCAAGTGTCTACCGTATTGATTTCAGGGTAAGTAGCATCCTTATCATACTGATGGTCAAAGCTATCGCTTTCAGCGGTGTACTGGGTTGCAAGCAGAGTTACGCCAAGTTTTGCATAGAGCTGTTCACCAGCAACATTGTAATCGTTGTCATTGGCTGAGGGAGCCCAATAAATTGCTACATAGAACTCATCGGAATCCCCGGGAGTGAGTGCGCTGTCACTTGCAAGATTAAAGGTTGCAAGGCGCTGTGTTGCGGCATTTACAACATTCTCACGGGTGGGCTGTTTGTCCATTACAGCGACCTTCAAAACATCGGCAAGGCTCTTTTCACCAACCGTGCTAATATCGGTAATGTTTACGCTCAGATTATATTTCAGAGTAAGGCTACCGTTATTTTTAACGGTCAATTTCTCCCAAACCATTGCGCCGGGCTCCCAAAGAGCAACCTCGTCGAACAATGTGGTAGTGTCACCAACAGGCTCATTCGTGTCAGCCCCATTGGTGTGATACAGTTCTACATCCAGATTACCGGCAACAATTTTGTTCGTTGCGCTGGTAACGCTGTCAGTGAACCACGCGAACGTCGTGCCAAGCAGCATGGTGAAGCAAAGGAGCAGAGCCATGATGCTTGCAAGAAGCGCGTGCTTCGTTTGCGTTTTGTTAGTCATTTTTTATTACCTCCTTCTTGGTATATTTTTGTTCGACTAACTATGTAAAGCGGAATTTCCGCCATACTACGGATCAAGACGGATCAGACGGCGCATCCGTACTCTCGGAGTAGATGGCCGTGGGATCCATAACCTCGCTCTCTTTCTTGGCAAGCTGAGCCTTGAGCTCAAGCAGTTCTGCCATCATGCGATGCGCCTCTGCGCGTTCCTTCGCAATTCTGGCTCGCTTGGCCTTCATTTCCTCCATCTGTTCCTTCTTGTACTTGCGGAACAGGCGAACGCAGCTGAGCCCTTGAAAAAGAATAAGAAGCAGAAAGGGAAGAAGAATGCAAAGAATATAGCCGGGCGTTGTTTTCAAAAAAAGGAAAAACGAGCCGAGCTTTGGGATCCGTCCCACGTATTTTCCTATGATCACGGTGGCAAGCGCTTCGTCGTCGGTATTCGTCGTCGTACCGTAGGTTACAAAGGCCGGATTCCCGTTTTCATCCTTGCGCACCTCGCGAATTTTATGGGTTACGGTCTCGCCGTAATTGTGCGAATTTTGCGATACGAACGTAATGATGTCGCCCTCCTTGAGAGTGCTAACATCCACTTCTTTAGAGATCGCAATATCCCCTGCGGAGAAGTGGGTGGCCGACATGGAATCGCTCTGTGCGATAAAGAATTTAAAGCCGAAAAGCGAGCGATCGTTTTGATCTAAGGTCGTGACCGAGATCAAGGTGAATATCATCATTCCCAAGGCGATGGCAACGATCAGCCATACGAAAATGTTTTTCGTGATCTGTAATGCTTTTTTCATATTTCCTCTCAGTCTCCAAAGTCCATATACGGATTGTTTTTCTTTTGCGTTGCATCGGCGGTGATGTTGAAGGAAACCGTTTTTCCTTGCATTTCGTTATCGGCGTCGGCAGAGAAGCGGAAGGTGACGAAAAGCGTTTTTTCTTCGCCTGCCGCCAAGGAGCTTACGGCAACCTTATCGGCATTCAGCTCACTTATCTTTCCTTCACAGAGCACCTTGCCGTCCTTTTCCTTTACGGTTACGGTAATATCCTCCTTAAGCTCGCCCTCAACGTCGGTGAAATAAATGCGATACCACACGTCAAACGTGCCGAGATTGGAAATGGGGAATTCACTTTGATAGGTTCCGCCCGGCTCGTAATGCACGTCGGTTACTCCTACGACGGGCTTTCCGTCGTTTACCC
>JAZTWS010000118.1:0-8341 GCA_045636005.1 Eubacteriales bacterium
CTCAAGCGCTCCAACGTATTGATGCACGGATATATCAGGATCAGGTTTATTACTGAAAATATCGTACAGCCCCCGATCGATCACCGAGCTTATCGGCTCAAGCAACGACACAGCAGAGGCGCGTATATGACGTTTACGAAGAATATCACACAAAAAGTCAAGCTCGTTTTTATATAACATTATACACTCTCCCGAAAAAGATTGATTTAAGCGCTTATTGTCGCAAAATTTCCCAACCTTAATAAATATTATAACACGCTTTTTGTGTAATTGCAACAGTGTTTTTTACTTTGAGATAAAAATAATACAAATCCAGTTTAAAAAATTACTCACTATATTTTTGAAAATGTTTTATACTAAAATAGTAGATCTCTAACTATGCCCGTCGAGCACGGGAACTTTTTTGCAAAACAAAAAAACACATCGGAAAGAGGAAAACAAAATGGCAAAAGAAAAGAAATTGGATGCCAACGGCAAACGCAAGTTCGGCATACGAGACAAGATCGCGTACGCCGCAGGTGACCTCGGCTGTAACATGAGCTTCTCGCTCAAGGGAACTGTTCAGACGTTCTGGCTGGTATTTATGATGATGGAGACCGGACTTCTATCGATTCTCCTTCTTCTCGTTCAGATCTGGGATGCGGTAAACGATCCGCTTATCGGTACGATAATCGACCGCGACAGAAGAAAATACAGACTCGGTAAGTTCCGTACCTACGTGCTTATCGGTGCTTGCGGACTTCTCGTCGGCGGCGCGGCGGTATTCCTTCCCTTCCCGAATGCCCCCGTCGTTCTCAAGGCGATTCTCTTTATTCTCGGATATATCGTTTGGGATGCTTTCTATACGGTAGCGAATGTGCCTTACGGCTCGCTCCTTTCGCTGATCTCGAACGACGTTAAGGACAGAGCGTCCCTTTCGGCTTGGCGTTCGGTTGGTTCGATCTTTGGCAATATGCTTCCCATGGTCATTCTTCCTTTCATCATTTACGATGAGAACGATAATCTGATCGGTGAGCGCGTATTTATCGCAGCTCTCATTATGGGCGTTCTTGGTTTTATTTGCTTCCAGTTTATGATCCGCAACACCGAGATTCGCGCCGAGCAGGAGGTCTCGCTTGGCGAGGAAGCACCGAAGTTTAACGTATTCAAAGCTTTTGGCAATTTCATGAAAAACCGTGCCGCAGTAGGTGCCACCATTGCTGCCATGGGTATGTTTATCGGTATGCAGGGCGCAGCAACGGCGGTTACCGTTATTTTCCAGTCCTACTATAACAACGTAAAGATCTCGGGTATCGTACAGCTTTTCGCCATGATTCCGATCGTTTTATTTACGCCCTTGGCGCGTAAGATGGTTGCGAAATACGGAAAGAAGGAGCTTGCTACCTTTGGTGCGATCTGCTCCATGGTTGCCGGTCTTGGACTTTTCGTGGTTCTTCCGAACAATACCAATCTTGATCTTTTGATCTACATCATTTTCCAGCTTATCTTCTCGCTTGGTCTTGGCATCTATTCTACGGTTTCGTGGGCTATGATGGGTGACGCAATCGACTACAACGAGTGGAAAACGGGTATGCGAGAAGAGGGAACGGTGTATTCGCTTCACTCCTTCTTCCGTAAGCTTGCACAGGGTCTTGGCCCGTCCCTTATCCTCATTATCATGGTGGCGTTTGGCTACGTTGGTGAAAACGAGGGAAATCAGCTTTGGGAGGTTGCCGTAAATATGCGTTATATCGTGGCGGCCACCTATATGTTCTCGTCGCTTATGCAGTTTGTCGGTCTTGCACCTGTTTACAACCTTGCCATGAAGGCGCTTGCCAAGATGACCGAGGAGCTTGAGGCTCGCAGAGCACCTGCGGCAGAAGAAAACTGACATTAAACAAATGAATTTGATCGGGCTATTTTTCAAAGATAGCCCGATTTTAAAGAAAACATACGAAATATTCATACCTGTTGCAAATTCAATAAGTAAATGAATGCAGCATTTTTTATGTAGGAGAAACTATGAGAAACATTGTAAAATGGAACGAAAATTGGCTTTTTGCCAAGGATACGGCGGACGTAAGCGTGCGTGAGGGTATCACGGTCACGCTTCCGCACACATGGAACGCCGAGGACGGTTATGACGGCGGAAACGATTATTTCCGCGGCTCTTGCCTGTATGTGAAAACGCTGAAAAAGGCCGATCTTCCTGCGGCTGACCTCTATTATCTTGAGATTCGCGGTGCCAACTCGTCGGCCGACGTATATGTGGGCGGCGAGAAGCTGGCACATCACGACGGTGGCTACTCCACATGGCGTGTGAATCTTACCGAGAAGCTTGCGGACGAGACCGATATTGCCATCGTGGTCGATAACGCCCCGAGCGATCGCGTCTATCCGCAGATGGCCGACTTTACCTTCTACGGCGGTCTTTACCGTGACGTGAATCTCGTTTGCGTCAACAAGTCGCATTTTGATTTGGACTATTACGGCGGAACGGGCGTTGCGATCACTCCCGTGGTTGAGGGCAAGGATGCCAAGGTCACGGTTGACGCTTATACCACCGAGCTTGCGGACGGACAGAAGTTGGTCTATACCATCTACGACAAGGACGAAAATGAGCTTCAGAGGATCGAGACGACCGATAAGCAGGTCGTGTTTGAAATGAAGGACGTTCACCTTTGGCACGGCCGCAAGGATCCTTACCTCTATTGTTGTGAGGTTGAGATCGTGGAAGGCGAAGCGGTGCTTGACAACGTATGCCACCGCTTTGGTTGCCGCAGCTTCAAGGTGGATCCCGATAACGGCTTCATCCTCAACGGCGAGGAATATCCGCTTCGCGGCGTTTCGCGCCATCAGGACAGATGGGGCTTCGGTAACGCACTCCTTCCCGAGCATCATGCCGAGGATATCGATCTCATTATGGAGGTCGGTGCTACCACCATTCGTTTGGCACACTATCAGCACGATCAGTACTTCTACGATCTTTGTGACGAGAAGGGTCTTGTGATCTGGGCGGAGATTCCCTATATCTCCAAGCATATGCCGAATGGTCGCGCGAACACCATCTCGCAGATGAAGGAACTGATTACGCAGAACTATAACCACGCTTCGATCTTCGTTTGGGGACTTTCCAACGAGATCGGCATTGGCGGTTCGGACGAGGATTTGCTCGAAAACCACCGCATTCTCAACGATCTCGTTCACGAGATGGATAAGACGCGTCTTACCACGATCGCGGCGGTCTCTATGTGCAAGATGGAGGATCCGTATCTTCAGATTCCCGACCTTGTTTCCTACAATCACTACTTCGGTTGGTACGGTGGTGACACGAGCATGAACGGCCCTTGGTTTGACAAGTTCCACGCCATGCATCCCACCATTCCGATCGGTATTTCCGAGTACGGATGCGAGGCATTGAATTGGCATACGAGTGACCCCAAGCAGGGCGACTATACCGAGGAATATCAGGCGTTTTATCATGAGGAGCTTATTAAGCAGCTCTTCAGCCGCAAGTATATTTGGGCAACTCACGTTTGGAATATGTTTGACTTTGGTGCCGACGCACGCGCCGAGGGCGGTGAGAACGGACAGAACCACAAGGGTCTCGTTACGATGGACCGCAAGTATAAGAAGGACGCCTTCTATGCGTATAAGGCATGGCTTTCGGACGATCCCTTCGTACACCTTTGCGGCAAGCGATACGTGGACAGAGTGGAGGACGTGACCAAGGTGACGGTCTACTCAAATCTTCCCGAGGTCGAGCTTTTCGTGAACGGCGAGTCGATCGGCAAAAAGAGCGCGCCTGACCATTTCTTCTACTTTGATGTAAAGAACGTGGGCGAGTCTACCATCGTGGCCAAGGCGGGCGAGTTTACCGATGAGGGTAAGATCCGCAAGGTTGACGAGATGAACATGGATTACGTTCTCCGTGAGGTCGGCGCAGTTCTCAACTGGTTCGACGTCGTGGAGGTCGAGGGACGCTTCTCGCTGAACGATAAGATCTCGGATATCATGCAGTCCAAGCGCGGTAAGCTTTGGTTTATCGGCGTGGGGCTTAAGCTCAAAAAGAAAATGGATGCGAGCAAGAAGGGCGAGAAAAAGGCGGGCGGCTTTGATGTAAATCTCAAGGACGCAGGCGGTAGTGGTCTTATGGATATGCTGGGCGGCTTCAGCGTACTTCGTCTTTCCTCCATGATGGGAATGATGAATATTTCCTTCACCAAGGAAGAGCTTCTCAAGATGAACAAGCAGCTCAACCGCATTCGTAAACCCAAAAAGAAATAAAAAAGCAGGGTGGAGTCAAATTTGACTCCACCCCATTTTAATCAGTCGTATCGGTTGTCAAAGGAAGAACCGTTTAGCTCGGATTTCAGGTCGCGGGACATGAGGGTGCGTATCGCGTCCGAAACGCTTACGCGGCCTGAAACCACCGCGTCTACCGTATCGATGATGGGCATTTCCACGTTGTATTTTTTGGCAAGAGAAAGCGCCGCGGGCAAGGCGTTGAGTCCCTCCACGACCATGCCGACCTGCTTTGTGGCTTCGGCGGCGGGAACTCCTTGTCCCAAAAGAATTCCGCAACGAAGATTGCGGCTATGTACGCTCGTGGCGGTAACGATCAGGTCACCGATGCCCGCCAAGCCGCCAAAGGTTTGCTCACGACATCCCATGGCCAGACCGAGACGGGAAATTTCCGCGATGCCGCGCGTGATGAGTGCGGCCTTGGCATTGTCGCCGCAACCGAGGCCGATCGCAATGCCCGAGGCCAATGCGATGACGTTTTTCAGTGCGCCGCATATCTCAACGCCGAGAACGTCGTCGTTGGTGTATACGCGCATACACGGTGTGGTGAATACCTTTTGGACGAAGGCTGCCGTTTCTGCGTCACTGCTTGCGGATACGATGGTAGTGGGAAGATCTTTCACAACCTCCTCGGCGTGCGTTGGGCCCGAAAGTGCCACAAGCTTTACCTCGGGGTTTTTGATCTCGTCGGCAATGATCTCTGTCATGGTAAATAAGGTGTTTTCCTCGATACCCTTTGCTACATCCACGATAATCTGTCCGCTTGATATGTAGGGGGCCGCTTTCCGAGCCGTAGCTCTTACAAAGGGGGAGGGGACGGCAAATAAAAGAATATCTTTTTCGGCACAGACTGTCTTTATATCTTTGGTGTACGCAATGGATTCGGGCAATTCCGCATCCGCCAAATTGGGATGTCTTCTCTTGGTCGCGAGCTCGTCGATCTCTTTTTCAATGGCGGACCAGATCGTAACGTCATGTCCGGCAAGGCGTAGCATTCTTGCCAAGGCAACGCCCCAGGTTCCCGCGCCCAATACGCCGATTTTGATTTTGTTTGACATATGATTTCTCCAATAAATGAAAATTATGTGAAACGGTGCTATTTCAATAAATTGAAGTTTGTCGGTCTGGCTATGCTTGTAGGAACGAGGTGCACAAACCAAGCCTCCCTCCGAGAGGGAGGGGGACCGTCCTTGACGGTGGAAGGAGCCTGCGCGACTTCATTATGCTTGCGGACTTTATAGTCGCGCGGGCTCCCTCAGTCGCCTACTCGGCGCCAGCTCCCTCCCGGAGGGAGCCTTTCGGACCATGCCGTTCGTTTAAGCGTAGCCATTTAAACACACCGATAAATTAAAATTTGTTTTTCGATTAAATTCTATTATACCATAAAATTATAACTTGTGCAAGATGTCGTGATTTCTTTTTTTCTTTGTTTTATTTTTGACAAAGTGAGGGGTTCTGTGGTGCTTTTTTGTGGAAAAAGCGGAATTATTTGTGGGAAAGCGATTGACTTTTAGAGGGCAATTTGATAAAATAAATATGTATGTATTTTTATTTATTCTGAAAGGACAAAAAACATGAAAACAAAAGCAGTCAGACTTTACGGTGTAAACGATCTTCGTCTTGAGGAATTTGAGCTTCCGCCCATTGCCGACGACGAGATCCTCGTCAAAATCATTTCGGACAGTATTTGTATGTCCTCGCACAAGGCGGCGCTTCAGGGCGCGGCTCATAAGAGAGTTCCCGACGACGTTGCTGAGAACCCCGTCATCATCGGTCACGAGTTCTGCGGTGTTATCGTAGAGGTCGGTAAGAAGTGGCAGGATAAGTACAAGGCAGGCGACGGTTTCTCGATCCAGCCTCCCCACAACAAGAACGGCTCGCTTGACGCGCCCGGCTACAGCTATAAGTACTGCGGCGGTGACGCGACCTACGCCATCATTCCCCCCGAGACGATGGAGTGCGATTGCCTCCTTTCCTATAACGGTGACGCATATTTCTACGGCTCGCTTGCCGAGCCCATGAGCTGCATCATCGGCGGTTGCCATGCAAACTATCACACCAAGGGCGGTAGCTATGTACATAGCATGGGTATCGTAGAGGGCGGCGCGGCTTGCGTGCTTGCCGGTGCGGGCCCTATGGGTCTTGGTGCGGTTGACTATCTCATTTCGGGCGCACGCCGTCCTTCGGTTCTCGTTGTAACCGATATCGACGAGGCTCGCCTTGCCAGAGCCGCTGAGGTGCTTCCCGTAGAGAAGGCAACCAAGAACGGTGTGAAGCTGGTTTACGTTAACACGGGCGACAAGGAGGATCCGGTTGCATACCTTAAGACCTTCGCGCCCGAGGGCTTCAATGACGTGTTCGTTTACGCGCCCGTAAAGCCTGTCGTTGAGATGGGTGACGCGCTTCTTGCCAAGGACGGATGCCTGAACTTCTTCGCAGGCCCCATCGACCCGAAGTTCTCCGCTATGTTCAATTTCTATAACGTACATTACGCTTCCACGCACATCGTGGGCACCAGCGGCGGTAACACCGACGATATGCGTGAGGCCATTGCGCTGATGGAGACCGGTGCGATCAATCCCGCGGCTATGATCACGCACATCTGTGGTCTTGACGCCGTTGCCGAGACTACCATCAATCTTGATAAGATCAAGGATGGTAAGAAGCTTTGCTATACGGGCATTTCGCTTCCTCTTACGGCTATTGCCGATTTTGCCGAGCTTGGTAAGACCGACCCGATGTTTGCCGAGCTTGCAAAGATCTGCGATAACGCCAACGGACTCTGGTGCGCCGAGGCAGAGAAGTTCCTTCTTGCCAACGCCAAGTCCATCTGAAAACGCGGAAAGGAAGAAGATACCATGCTCAACACTCTTTGTAATTTTTCTCACCGATACGGCGGCAACGCCGACTATGTTCTCGCAGGCGGCGGCAACACCTCCTGCAAGGATAACGATACTCTTTACATCAAGGGTTCGGGAACGGCACTTGCTACCATCGAGCCTTCCGGCTTTGTAAAAATGGAGCGCGCAAAGCTTGAAGCAATGCTCACCAAGGCGTATCCTGCCGACGAGGCGGAGCGCGAGGCGGCCGTGCTTGCCGATCTTATGAGCGCACGCGCGTTTGGCGAGGAGGCAAAGCGTCCCTCGGTTGAAACGCTTCTGCACGACCTGTTCCCCCAGAAGTTCGTGCTTCACGTTCATCCTGCCAAGGTGAACGGCCTCACCTGCTCGAAGCTTGGTGAGAAGACCGTGAAGGATACCTTTGGCGGTGCCGTTTGGGTTGAGTCCTGCAAGCCCGGTTACATTCTTGCGATGCTTTGCAAGGATAAGCTGGACGCGTATAAAAACGCTACGGGTAAGAACGCCGACGTGCTTTTCCTGCAGAATCACGGCATTTTCTTTGCCGCTGAAAGTGAGGCAGAGCTTGACGCGGTCGTGAAGTCGGTCATGGATAAGCTTGATGCGATGATCACGCGTGCGCCCGATTTCACCGATATGGAATATGATGCGGACAAGATGATGGCCATGGCTCCTGCCATTCGTATGCTTTGGGGCGAAGGTGCGCCTGCAGTTGTAAAGTTCACGGCCAACAAGAGTGTTCTTGAGTTTGCCGAGAGTGCCGAGAAGTTTGCGGCTCTCGTGGAGTCCTTCACGCCCGACCACATCGTTTACTGTAAGGCACATCCCCTCTTCGTTGAGGGTGAGGATATTGACGCCGTAAAGGTTGCTTTTGAGGCTTATGTGGCAAAGTACGGCTACAAGCCCAAGGTGATCTTTGTAAAGGGCCTTGGTATGTTTGCCGTTTCGGACACCGCAAAATCGGCGGCAACGGTTACGTCGGTTTGGCTTGACGCCCTCAAGATCGCAACCTACGCCGAGAGCTTTGGCGGTGTGCTTCCCATGACCGAGGAGCTGATCGACTTCATCGTGAATTGGGAGGTAGAGTCCTATCGCGCCAAGGTGAATGCAGGCGGCAAGAGCGCACGCAGAATCGAGGGCAAGATTTCCATCGTTACGGGTAGCGCACAGGGCTTCGGCAAGGGCATTGCCGAGCACAT
>JAZTWS010000119.1:0-6799 GCA_045636005.1 Eubacteriales bacterium
GAAAGCTCAAAACGGCATTTCTTTTTTGCAAAGCTTTTTTCTTTGTGCCTCTATAGGCAAAGAAAAAAGCGTCAAAACCCTTGTGCCAACAGCCGACAGAGGCATTGCTTGGCAAAACAATCCAGACGCTTTCTTTGACACACGAGGCGCAAAGAAAGCTTTGCAAAGAAACGCCGTTTTCTTGGGGCTCTGCCCCAACCCCCGCAAGCTTTTGAAAAAGCTTGACCAAAACTTTTACAGCGGGTCTAAGCGTAGCCATCCCGACAAACTTCAATTTATCGACATCAAAAAAAGCATTTGCGTTTTCAGCAAATGCTTTTATCTTTTCTTCCCCTTGGCACAAAGGTGGGCGAGGGGGCAATCGGCGCAGCGCGGAGCGCGTGCCGTACAGATCTCGCGTCCGAAAAGCACGACGCGATGGCAAAAATCACTCTGCTCGCTTGGCTCCACAAGCTCCGCGAGGATCTTTTCCACCTTAGTGGGATCCTTTAAGCTCTCGGGGTACATCCCGAAGCGGCCGCAAATGCGAATGCAGTGCGTATCGGCCACGATGGCGGGCAGTGAAAAGAGGTCACCGCGCAAAAGGTTTGCGATCTTGCGACCAACGCCGGGAAAGGCCAAAAGCTCATCCATCTCGACGGGCATCTCCCCGCCGTAATCCTCCACGAGCATACGGCAAGCGTCCTTGATATTTTGCGCTTTGGTATGATAGAGTCCGCACGGGCGGACGATTTCTTCAATTTCGGAAAGGGGCGCGTCGGCCAAGGCCTTCGCCGTGGGGAAGCGGGCAAAAAGCTCCCGACACACGATATTTACGCGCGCGTCGGTGCATTGTGCCGAAAGCCGCCCCATCACAAGAAGCTTCCACGGCTCACCACCGTATTCGAGCGCGCATTCGGCCGCAGGATAGCGCACTTTTAACGCTTCCACGATTGCGGCGATCGTTTCTTTTTTCTGCTTTTTTGTCATGATTCGTTTTGATTTTGTAGTTTTTTGAGTACCATCACACGCGTGGTGGTTTGGGGATCGACCGCAGGCTCTATGATTGCCGAGAGCGTGCGCGCCGTCTCGTCGTGTGTGATCTCGACCACGGTGCCGATCACGAAGCCATAGGGGTAAATACCGCCACCGCTGGAGAGAATGACGTCGCCCACTGCAACATCGGCAAATTCGTCGATATAATTCATGGCGCACTTCCCTTGCTCACGAAGCCCAAGCGAGCCGTCCACGATGCCGCGCGCGCCGCTTCGGGCGCAGATCGCACCCACGGACGAAGCGTTTTCAGTGATGGCGGAGACGCGGCTCCAGGTGGTACCCACCGATTCCACGCGCCCCACGATGCCCTCCTCGGTCACCACGGTCATATCGACCTCGATCCCGTGAAGCGAGCCCTTGTTCAAGGTGTAAAGCGTCATGTAACTACCGGCCTCGCGGCCGATGATGGCGGCATCCAGCATTTCAAAGCCCACAAGCTCGTCTTTCATGCCGAGATAGCCGCGAAGCCACTCGTTCTCGCCCTCAAGCACCTGCGTATGCGCCACCTTTTGCTCCAGCTCGCGTATGCGCGCCGCCAGCTCCTCGTTCTCGTCCCGAAGGGACTTAAACTCGGTCACATAGTCGGAAAAGCCGCCAAACGCGTTGCCAAGCGCACGGAACCCCCAACGGAAGGGCGTGGCAATCGTGCCGAGCAGGTTGCTAAAAAGCAAGGTCTGCCCAAGCGCCGCGATCACGGTATAAAAGATGACCAAAAAAAGCACGATGAGGGTGGATATTCCCAAAAATCTGTTTTTGAAAAATTTCACGGTGGCTCCTGTTTTCAAAGCAAGGGAGAGTGAAACTCTCCCTTGCTGATTTTGATTTAAGAAATGGGTTGGATATAGCTGTCCTGTACTTCCTCGGCAAGACTTCCCTCGAGGTCGCGATAGTCAAAACGGAAAGAATACTGCTTGGTAAAGCGATTGTCGTCGGTGCTGTAGATCGGCTCCGTACCCGTTACGTCGAGAAGGATCTCGGCGCCGTCCAGCATCTCGTCGAGCGTGTTAACGGCAACGCGAAGCGTAAACGAATTGCGCTCACCGAAGTTATCCTCCCACATTTCGTCTGAGATCTCGTTTGTTATGAACGAGCTGGGGTTCGCGTGAGGCTTGTAACCGTTTCCGTAAGCGTTTCCCACGTACTCGTAGCACGAAATCGAAACCTTCCGTCCCGCGCCGTATTCGTACACGTCGTAATAGTAGCCGAACACCATACCGTCCTTTAAGGCGATGCCACCGCGCGGCAGAGAGCCCATACAGAGGTTGGTATACCAGACAAGCGTCTCACCTTCCTCGGTCACCCGATACATACGAACGGTGCTAAAACTGTCCTCGCTCGGATTTTCCTCGTCGGGAAGACGGAAGGGTACCTTTTCGGTGCTTTTTGCCGCCTCGGTATCCACAACGATCTTATAATCGTTCACGCCATCCTTGTTTTGATCGATCAAAAGGACGCGAAAATGCTCTTCGGGGATGGGTTCTTCTGTACCGTCAGGTGTTTCCACCGACGGCGTCGTTTCATCGGGCGTTTCGATGGGCGGCTTCTCCTCACAACCTACCAAAGCAAGCAGGAGAAGCGCCAGCAAAACAGCAACTATCCTTTTCATAGACTTATTTCTTAAGAGAAACAGCCTTTCTTGCCTTCTCTGCAATGTTTGCAGGCGTCAGGCCGTACATTTCAAGCAGGGGCGGAACCTTGCCCGAATGACCGTACTTGTCCTCGGTTCCCACGCGAAGAACGGGAACGGGGCAGGACTCGCAGACCGACTCGGCAACGGCAGAGCCGAGACCGCCGAGGATGTTATGCTCCTCAGCCGTAACGATGGCGCCCGTCTCCTTTGCGGCCTTTGCAAGGATCTCATGGTCGAGAGGCTTGATGGTGTGAATGTTGATCACGCGAGCCGAAATGCCCTCTGCGGCAAGCGTCTCAGCTGCCTCAAGAGCCATGTAGACCATAACGCCGGTAGCCACGATGGTAACGTCAGTTCCGTCACGCATGGTGATACCCTTGCCGATCTCAAACTTGTACTCGGGGTTGTCGTTAAGCACCGGAACGGCGTAACGGCCAAAGCGCATATATACGGGGCCGTTCATCTCAAGTGCGGCCTTGATAGCGGCAGCAGCCTCTACGTCGTCGGCGGGGTTGATAACCGTCATGCCGGGGATCGAGCGCATAAGCGCGAAGTCCTCAAGGCACTGGTGCGTAGCACCGTCCTCACCAACCGTGATACCTGCGTGCGTAGCACCGATCTTTACGTTGAGGTGAGGATAACCGATCGAGTTGCGCACCTGCTCAAAGGCACGGCCTGCGGCGAACATAGCGAAGGAGGATGCAAATACGGGCTTGCCCGTGGTTGCGATACCTGCGGCCACGCTCATCATATTGCCCTCGGCAATACCGCAGTCGAAGAAGCGATCGGGGAATTTCTTCTTGAAGTAAGAGGTCTTGGTCGCGCCCGCAAGGTCTGCGTCAAGCACGACGAAATCATATGTATCACCAAGCGCGGCAAGCGTTTTGCCGTAGCTTTCTCTGGTTGCGATCTTTTCAGCCATTTGTCTTTCCCCCTTATATCTCGTTCATAGCGGCTTCGATCTCAGCAACAGCCGCTGCATACTGCTCGTCGTTCGGGCCCTTACCGTGCCAATCGACATCATTTTCCATGAAGGAAACGCCCTTACCCTTAACCGAGCGAGCGATGATGGCGGTGGGCTTGCCCTTTACGGTCTTTGCCTCGGCAAATGCCTTCTCGATTTCGTCAAAGTTGTGTGCGTCGATCGAGATCACATGGAAGCCGAATGCCTCAAGCTTCTTATCGTGAGGCGTGGGGTTCATGACCTCGGTGATGGGGCCGTCGATCTGAAGACCGTTCCAGTCCACGATCACGCAGAGATTGTCAAGCTTATAGTGGGTGGCGAACATGCAAGCCTCCCAAACCTGTCCTTCCTCGCTCTCACCATCGCCAACGATGGTGTAAACGCGATAGTCCTTCTTTGCGATCTTGCCGGCAAGTGCCATGCCGCAAGCGGCCGAGATACCAAGGCCAAGAGAGCCGGTGGTCATATCAACGCCGGGGGTAAGCTTCATGTCGGGGTGACCCTGAAGAATGCTATCGGTCTGACGGAGGGTCTTGAGAATTTCGGTCGAGAAGTAGCCCTTCTCGGCAAGCACAGCGTAAAGCGCAGGTGCGGTGTGGCCCTTCGAAAGCACGAAGCGGTCACGATCCTCCCATTTCGGATCCTCGGGTTTTACGTTCATCTCCTTGAAATACAGGTAGGAGAGAAGATCTGCGATCGAAAGAGAGCCGCCCGGATGGCCCGAGTTTGCCGCGTGGACACCTTCCAGCGCGCCGAGACGGATCTTTGCCGCTTTGGTTTTCAAGAGGGCAAGTTCGTTCTTTTCCATAAGATATTCCTTTCAAATATGAATTTATAAAATATATTATATTTATTATAATATGTTTTTCTTTCCGTGTCAAGAGCGGCGGCAAATTTTCAGTATTTTCCGCCCGCAGTGGTAAGCTCCACGGCGCCAAAGGGCTTCACGCGAAAAATGGCCAGTTTTTCACCCAGCATAAAGTTTTCTTTTCTACCAAAAAGGCCGGTGAGAAATTTGTTCGGCAACACGAAGGTCGAGTCGCCAACCGAAACGGTCATTTTTCCGAGAAACAGGGTGTATTCCACCTTGACGGCGTAATTCTCGCCGTCCTGCATGATGTTCCATTCTTTTTTCATGGGTTGTCCTCCGAATATATGGGTATTGAGCACGGCCAAGGCGGCAAGCAGAAGGGTGACGGCCGCGCTGACAAGGGTCGCGCTGAAGAAAAGCGGTATCAGTGACAAAAGAAAGGTGCAAAGGGAAAGGATCGGATGCAGCTTTTCTTTTTTTGAAAAAAGCAAAAGGATCGCCAGCAAAAGCAAAGCGCAGGTCAAAACCGCAACAAGATTGGGCGCGAAATCGGCGTAGCCCCAGTGGATCAGATCAAAATAGGAGTGAGTGCTCTTAAAGGGCTCCCCCTCCGGGTTGCCGAAATACATAACGGTTCCGTTTGGCAACGCCTCGAGGATGACGGTCGCAAGCAGTAAAAGGATACGCGCAAGCTTTTTCTTCATAAAACTACTCCTTTTGCTTTTTGAAATTTTTTAGAAATGAAGCTTCTTCTTTGCGACGTCGATGATGCGTACGATTGCGGGCGAAAGCACGAGGTTGACCACGAATTCACCGACAAAGTTAAGTCCGGCAAGGCCGAGGAGCACAAGCTGAACGGCGTTTCCGTAGCCGCCGAAAACATCAGGGAACATCGAAGGAAGCGCCTCCATGGTCGGAACGAAGAAAAGCAACATACCCGCAACAAAAATGCCGGTGTTGACGATGGGGGCGGCAATCGAAGCAAGAATCGTCTGCAGGAGCTTGTTTTTTCCGTTAAACGCCTTTCCAAGCAACGTGTAGACCAAGCCCGCAACAAAGCCTGCCATCGTTGCCTTGAGAAGACAGAGAACGATAAATAAAACGGGGCGGGCTTCAAACAAAAGGAAGGAGAGGGCGTCTGCCCCGGTTATGCCCATGATCATGGTGATCAATCCGAATACGAAACCGAGGAAGGCACCGTATTTCGCGCCGAGCATACAAGCGCCGATCACAATGGGAACGAGCACGAAGGACATAGGAAGCGGCCCTATCTTGATGAATGAGCCAAGGGCCTGTAAAACGATAACCAGCGCCGTAAGAATGGCAAGCTGAACAAGCTTTAAAATTTTATCTTTGGAATTTGTTTTCATGAGACATTCTCCTTTGTAAGCAATATATAATTATTTTACCACAATCCCCCTCAAAAGTCAATATGAAACCGGAGTTTGTAAACTTCATTTTTGCATTGCAAAAAAACAAACTTTTGGGAAAATGCACGGTTGCTCCACAACCTCGATTAACAAATTGAAGTTACGAGTTCGCTCCGCGACCTCGGTGTTACTGCGCCGCCGTGACGACAGAGCGATAAATCAAAAATTGCCATACAAAATTCCATAAATCGTTTAAGATTGGTCACAAAAAGATAAAACTATAGTGCTATAATGTAAAATGTATAGAAATCGCTCAAAGAAAACAAGGAGATTTTTTGTGTTAACTTTAAAAAACATCGTAAAGACCTACGCCGCGGGCGGAACCACCGTCACGGCGCTTTCGGGCGTCAGCATGGACTTCCGCAAGAACGAGTTCGTCTCGATCCTCGGCCCCTCGGGCTGCGGAAAGACTACGCTTCTCAACATCATCGGCGGTCTTGACCGCTACGATAGCGGCGACCTGGTGATCAGCGGCAAGTCCACAAAGGCCTTCCGCGACGCCGATTGGGATACCTACCGCAACCACTCCATCGGTTTCGTCTTCCAAAGCTACAACCTCATTCCGCACCAGAGCGTGCTTGCCAACGTCGAGCTTGCACTTACGCTTTCAGGCGTTTCCAAGTCCGAGCGCCGCGCGCGCGCCAAGCGAGCACTCGAGCAGGTCGGCCTTGCCGATCAGATGCGCAAAAAGCCGAGTCAGATGTCGGGCGGCCAGATGCAGCGCGTAGCTATTGCACGCGCCCTGGTCAACGATCCGGATATTTTGCTTGCCGACGAGCCGACGGGCGCGCTTGACACGCAGACCAGCGTGCAGATCATGGAGATCTTGAAAAAGGTCTCCGAGAAAAAGCTGATCATCATGGTCACGCACAACCCCGAGCTTGCCGAGCAATACAGCAACCGCATCATTCGCGTGCTGGACGGCAAGG
>JAZTWS010000120.1:0-3039 GCA_045636005.1 Eubacteriales bacterium
TATTCTCCAGGTATTATCACGGACTTTGTCGCCTCATCGTCAGCGAAAGCGCATGGCAGATCTTTTTTGGAATCCTGTCGGGAGGCGTAAATCTCTTGTTCTTTGCCCTGATCGCCCTTCGAGTCTTCACGGGGAATATGCAGATCGGTGACTACTCTCTGTACACGGGAGCGATCCTGTCGGTTGCCACCTGCGTCAGCACGCTGATCACCACCTCAGCAACCATCTACGAGGGAACGCTTTTCATCGACAATCTGATCTCGTTTATGAAGACCAAGCCGAGCATCAAATCGGCGTTACCAAAGCCTGCGCCCGTCAAGCGCGGTGCGCATACGATCGAATTTGAAAACGTAAGCTTTGCCTATCCCGGAACCGAGAAGAAGGTCATTCGTGATGTCAGCTTCAAGATCGAGGCGGGCGAGACGGTGGTTCTGGTGGGACTCAACGGCGCGGGAAAGACCACGCTTATTAAGCTCCTTACCCGTCTGTACGATCCCACCGAGGGCCGCATCCTGCTGGATGGCGTAGATCTTAGGGACTACGAACCCCGTGCGCTTTACGAGATCTTCGGTATCATTTTCCAAAACTTCACGAAATACGCTTGTACCGTTTCCGAGAACGTGATGTTCGGTGATATTTCCAAGCCGCGTGACGATCAAAGGATCGTGGAGGCGGCTACGGCGGCTAATGCCGATGGCTTTATTGCGGATCTGCCGAACGGCTATGAGACCGCGCTCATGCGTTTCTTTGAAAAGGACGGCATCGAGCTTTCGGGCGGTCAGTGGCAGAAGCTTTCGGTGGCGCGTGCCTTTTATAGCGACTCCGACGTTTTGATCTTGGACGAGCCCACGGCCTCGCTTGACGCGCTGGCCGAGCAGGAGATCTACAGTCAGTTTGACGCGCTTCGTCGCGACAAGACCACCATCTTCGTTTCGCACCGTCTCTCCAGTGCAACGACGGCTGACAAGATCATCGTCCTCGAATACGGTGAGCTTTTGGAGGAGGGAACGCACGCCGAACTGATGGCAAGGGGCGGGCGTTATCACGAGCTTTTCACCACGCAGGCCAAGCACTATGTGGAAAGCATGAACGATATCACCGAGTGATTTTAATGCGCGGAAAGGAAATTTCCTTTCCGCGCATATTTTTTCTTTTCGCTCACAAAATAAAGGCAGAGGAAATATTCTGTTAGTAGTGATTAAAGAGACAGAATTCGCGTCAACAATAAAAAGGCCAAGAGGTTTTGGGGAGGTTAAGAAAAATGAGTGTTAAACGCGGAGATATTTATTATGCGGATCTGAGTCCCGTCGTCGGTTCGGAACAAGGGGGACTCAGGCCGGTTTTGATCATACAGAACGACATAGGAAACCGTTACAGCCCTACGGTGATCGCGGCGGCCATTACATCCAGAATGAGCAAGACGCACTTGCCGACGCACATTGATATTTATGCCGAGCGTGCGGGGCTTGCCAAGGATTCCGTCGTGCTTCTCGAGCAGATACGAACGCTGGATAAGCGCCGTCTGCGTGAGAAGATGGGGCATCTTGACGATGAAATGATGGGCGTTGTGAATTCCGCCATTGCCGTCAGCTTCGGGCTTGACGGTGGTGATTCGGGCGGACATAATAACACGGTTGGCTAAGAGATACAATTCGGGAAATCTTCATAAAATAGACTTGAAAAGTTTATAGAAATATATTATAATTTTTTCAAGTGCTTTTGAAGATTTCCCGAAAAAGCCATGAGGAGAAGATTATGTACTTTAAACAGAATTACGTTACAAGGTGGCACGATACCGATGCCAATCTCTTTTTGCGTCCGAGTGCGATTTTGATGTATCTTGAGGAAACGTCGGGCATACATATGCGAAGCGTGGGGCGCGGTCTTGACGAGGTGAGAGACCGTGAGGGACTTGCCTTTATTCTTTCCAAGATCGGTATGAATTTCTATGCGCCGATCTCACCCTTCCGAGATATCCGTGTGGAGACCTGGATCAATGACAGCAAAGGCTATTCCTCGCTTCGACATTTCAGAATGTATGACGGGGACAAGCTTGTCGTGGAGGCATCGACCGTGTGGGCACTGATCGATCTGAATAAGAAAATGCCGGTAAAGGTCGGCACCTTTGATTACGGATTTGATTACGGGGAAGAAACGATGGAGCACGTTTCCACGCGCGTCCATATTCCCAAGGAATTTGAGATGGAAGCCGTCGGTGAGCGAAGAATTGCATATAGCGACATTGATTACAATATGCACATGAACAATACGCACTATCCCGATATGCTTTGCGATTTTCTGCCCGATATGCAGGAAAAGCGCGTGAGCAGTATGACGCTTTCTTTTCTCCGCGAAGCACCGTATGAAAAAACGCTTCACTTTTTCCGCGGCGAGCGTGAAGATGGCGCTTGGTTTATGAAGACTAAAAACGACGCAGGCGAGACCTGCCTTGAGGCTGAGATCAAGCTCGTCCCGCTTGAGAAATAAATAAATAAAAAACACTCGCGTGACGCCGTGCAAAATTAGCTGAATAATTACAATTAGCCACCACGTTTTTTGTGGTGGCTTTTTGATATTTAGCAACCCAAAGAAAAGCCCCGCGCAAGGCGGGGCAAGAGAAATATTATGAATAATCTTTTTTTCCTGCCAATGGTTCATATTTCGCAAGAAGCGCTTTCATTCGTAAATCGTCCTTTACTTTTTCATAAACGCCCCACGAACGAAGACAATCTATTTGCCGCGCCACCGCATTTGATTCGGTAGAGGAATTGGTTTTCATCACATCAAAAACCTTTCCTTTCACAAGAAATGATGTATGTGTTGTGATTTTGGGCAGTGCATCATAAGCCTTGGCGTGCTTGAATCCCAATTCATAATTTTCAAACGCCTTGTTAAGGTCATTTATCATTACATATCTGTTAGCAATCCAAAAATATAGCTCGCCTAACTCTTGATTATAAAAACCATAATCTCCATCGTCGAAAATCATTTCTATTAGAGCGACCGATTTTTGCAAATGCTTGATTTGCTCAGCAGGCA
>JAZTWS010000121.1:0-8198 GCA_045636005.1 Eubacteriales bacterium
AGAACGCCGTCAAGGTCACCGCCGAAAAACTCGTTATTGGAAAAATCTTCGCCCGCCCGCTCGGGATATTGCGGAACGCCGTTTTCCCAATCGGCGTTGAAGATGGCGTCGGGGCGAGTATAAGGAATATCTCGACCGCGACAAAAGCGGTCGACGAAGACATGATACATTGTGCCGCCCGCAAACCACGAAGGGACGCAAAAATCCGCGCGGTAAACAAGCAGACGGAAGGGAGTCGAGGATCTCTCACAAAGGACAAAATCCACATTGTTGACCGAATGGGTGAAAAGCGTTTCGTCCCCTCGCAAACATAGGATCTCATAATAAAGAAATCCGTCCTCTCCGCCGCAAAGCGACGCGTCAAGCGTAAGCGTTAAGGTATAGTCGTCCACGCCGCGCACGCTTGACGAAAAGGCGAGCGGATAATCGCTCGCCCCCCCGCCGTCCCGCCACAGACGCATAACGGCGGCCGACACCCCAAGCCGTCGCGGCAGACGCACCGTAAAACGAAGCACCGTACCGAGTGGAAATGCCCCGCGTCGTGAAACGTCTCGGCCGTCCACGCTCCTTTGAATAACGGGTACACTTCCCTTTTCGATCTCCGAATGAAGTTTCGGTAACATACAAGACTCCTTTTATCCGTCAGACTTGACTTTTTTTAATCCCCAGATACGCGAGGCGTATTCCTCTACGCTGCGGTCAGCCGCAAAATAGCCCGACGAGGCAATGTTCATCAGTGACATACGGTTCCACCGCGTTTTATCGGCATAGGCCGCAAGCATCTCGGCGTGCGCCGCGCGGTAGGATTCAAAGTCTGCCAAGCACATATACGGGTCGGCAATGCCGTAGCCCGACAAAAGATACATCGCAATGTCCGAAAAAGACTCACCCGCAAAGCCGACGTGAAGATAATTGACGATCCGCTTGAGCCTCTCGTTATTCCCGTAATAAGACGCCGCGTGATAGCCGCGCGTCCAAAGCTCGTCGACCTCCCTGCTGTTAAGGCCGAAAATAAACATATTTTCCTTACCGACAGCTTCCAGCATTTCCACGTTGGCACCGTCAAGCGTCCCCACCGTGATCGCGCCGTTCATCATCAGCTTCATGCAGCCCGTTCCGCTGGCCTCCTTTCCCGCAAGCGAGATCTGCTCGCTAATCTCGGCGGCGGGAATGAGTGCTTCGGCAAGGCTTACGTTATAGTCCTCAAGGAAGACCACCTGCAATTTTTCGCGAATGCGCGGATTTTGCTCGATATCACGGCTGATATAGCAAAGAAGCTTGATGATCTGCTTTGCCATCTGATAGCCCGGTGCCGCCTTGGCGCCAAAAATAAAGGTCTGCGGCTGCATTTCCCTTTCGGGATCCTCTTTAAGATCAAGATAGAGCCCCACGATGTGAAGGGCGTTTAAAAGCTGACGCTTATATTCGTGCAAGCGCTTGATCTGTACGTCAAAAACCGAATGCGTATCCAAGCTCTTGCCCGTTTTTTTCATCAGATAATTGGAAAAAGCGATCTTATTTTGGTGCTTGATGTCGCGAAGTGTCGCAAGCACGCCTCCGTCATCGGCAAATTTTGCAAAATCTGCAAGCTTTTGTGGTTCCTTTCGGTATGCAGGCCCGATGCATTCGTCAAGCAGCGCGGCAAGCCCCGGATTCGAGAAGCAAAGCCAGCGACGGTGCGCCACGCCGTTGGTGACGTTGTCGAAGCGAGCGGGATACATACGGTAAAAATCCTTGAAGGTCGTGCTTTTCAGAATCTCCGAATGAAGCCGTGAAACGCCATTCACCGAATGCGAGCCCACCACCGAAAGATTGGCCATGCGCACCTGACCGTATCCGATGACGCTCATGCCCGCAATGCGATCCCAATTTCCCGGGAAATTCTGCCACGCGTCACGGCAAAAGCGCTCGTTGATCTCCTTGACGATGCGATAAATGCGCGGAAGCTTCAGCTTGAAAAGATCTTCGTTCCACGTTTCCAAAGCCTCGGGCATCACGGTGTGGTTGGTATACGAAACGGTATGAAGTACCGTGTCCCACGCCTTTTCCCACGGGAAGAAATACTCGTCGATCAGAAGACGCATAAGCTCGGGAATACAGAGCGCGGGGTGGGTGTCATTGATGTGGATGGCCACCTTCTCCGCAAAATTATCCAGCGTGCCGTAAACGGCCATATGGTCGCGCAGAATACTCTGCACCGAGGCCGAAACGAGAAAATACTGCTGGGAAAGACGAAGCAGCTTGCCCTCGGTGTGATTATCGGAGGGGTAAAGCACCTTGGAAATGATCTCGGCGTTGGTGCTTTCCTCCAATGCGCGCATATACTGCCCTTGCGTGAAAAGCCCCATATTGAAGTTTTGAATATCCCGCGCACGCCAAAGCCGCAAAAGGCTGACGGCCTCACTATTCGCGCCCGATATCATCATGTCGTAAGGCACAGCCTCAATGACCTCGCCGCCCTCGTAGCGAATGCCGAGATGCCCCTCGCGCCATTCTTCCCGCACATGTCCACCCATTTGCACCTTGAAGATGCGGTCGGTGCGCGGGGTCAACCATACCTCGCCACCGGGAAGCCAAATGTCCGGTAGCTCGATCTGCATACCGTCCACAATCATCTGCTTAAAAAGCCCGTACTCGTAGCAGATCGAAAAGCCCGTGGCGGGATAGTCAAGTGAGGAAAGCGAATCCATAAAGCAGGCAGCAAGACGGCCAAGACCGCCGTTGCCAAGACCTGCGTCGGGCTCGCACTCGTAAAGATCCTCCAGCGAAAAACCGAGCGAGTCAAGCACCGCACGGTATTCCTCCATGAGTCCGAGATTGAAAAGATTGTTTTTTAAGGAGCGGCCAAGCAAAAATTCCATGCACATATAGTACACGCGCTTGGCACCCGCCTCGTTTACTTTGTTTTTATAGTTGGCTCGCTTTGCCGTCAAAATGTCCTTTACCGTCATCGCCGTCGCCTTATACATCTGCTCGCGCGAGGCCTCCTTGGCCGTACATCCGAACTGACCCGATAGCTTGGATCCTATATTTTCCCGAATCTGCGCTTCGGTGAGTGTTTTTGACATATTGGAACAATTCCTTTCTTAAAAAATCAAAGTTCTTGATACATCGCAAGATATTTTTTGGCCGAGA
Organism: Eubacteriales bacterium; assembly: GCA_045636005.1. Taxonomy (GTDB): domain Bacteria; phylum Bacillota; class Clostridia; order Oscillospirales; family CAG-272; genus RGIG8775. The sequence goes on from JAZTWS010000121.1 coordinate 3,136, forward strand.
CCGACCACGAAAAGTCGGTGCGCATCACCTTTTCCACAAGGGCTTGCCACTTCTCTTTTTGCCGATAAAGCGCAAGCGCGGCATGAATTCTCTCGTATAACTCGTCGGCGCGGTAACCCGCAAAGGTAAAACCGTTGCCGCGCACCTCACCGTCCTCCTCATAATAGCCCTTGATCGAATCGAAAAGTCCGCCCGTCTCGCGCACAACGGGAACGGCACCGTACCGCGAGGCGATCATTTGAGCCAGCCCACACGGCTCACTTTTTGACGGCATCACGAAAAGATCGGCGGCAGCGTAAATACGCTTGGAAAGCGCGCGATCGTAACAAAGAAGCGCGCGCACCTTATCGGGAAAGCGATGGGCAAGTCCCTCAAAAAAGTGCTCGTACCGCTCCTCTCCCGTACCAAGCACCACGAGTTGAAAATCTTCCGTGGCCAAAAGTCCGTCGGCCACTTGCCAAACGAGATCAAGCCCCTTATGCGATGCCAAGCGCGAAATGATGGCAAGCATGGGGATCTCCTCCCTCTCGGGAAGTCCAAGCTCTCTTTGCAAGGCGATCTTATTTTTCACCTTTTCCTCGGCCGTATCGGCCGAGAAGCGATGCGCGATCGCGCCGTCGTGCGCGGGATCGTAAAACGCATAATCAATGCCGTTGAGAATGCCGCGAAGCTTGTGGGCATTGTCGTTGATAATATACTCCAACCGATGCGCAAACTCGCCCGAGCGGATCTCCTCGGCATAGCGCGGACTTACGGTAGACACAAGGTTGGCGCAAACGATCGCCCCCTTCATCAGATTGATGCAACCGTCGTACGCGAGGATATCGTGCATCTCCTCGCCAAGTCCGAAAACATCGTAAAGGATGGAAAAATCGTAATGTCCTTGATATTCGATGTTGTGAACGGTATATACCGTCCGTATCTCCGCATACCCTTCTCGTCCACGAAAAAGACGATCAAGATACACAATACTAAGCGCCCCCTGCCAATCGTGCGCGTGCAGCACGTCGGGAAAAAAGCCAATATGCGAAAGCATTTCGAGCGTCGCCATGCAAAAATAGGCGTAACGCTCGCCATCGTCGTAATGGCCGTAAAGCCCTTCGCGGTCGAAATAATACTCGTTGTCGATAAAGTAGTAGGTCACACCGTCACGGCAAAGGCTCTTGACGCCGCAATATAATTTGCGCCACGAAAGCCACACATGGAAGGTTGCCTCCGCCTTCATCTCTGCACGCCACGATTCGTCGATCGCGCGGTAAAGCGGCATCACCACGCGAACGTCGGTGCTTTCATCCGCCTCTTTGATGGCGGCGGGGAGCGAGCCCATCACGTCGCCAAGACCGCCCGTGGCGGCAAACGGCATGACCTCGGCTCCTACAAATAATATTTTTTTCATCGTTATACCCTCGTTCCCTTGGCAATAAAAAACGGAAGCGTTTCGTGTCCCGAAAGCATCCGTCCGTCACGGACAAGAACGCCCTTATCGGTAATCACGCAGTTCATGGTTACCCCGTTTCCGATCACCGCATCTTGAAGGACGATAGAATTGCGGATCACGCTCCCCCGACCGACCGTAACGCCGCGAAAGAGAATGGAATTTTCCACGGTGCCGTCCACCACGCAGCCGTCGGCCACATAGGAGTTTTTGACGTCGGCGTTTTCCGTATACTTTGTCGGTGCGGAATTTCGCACCTTCGTGTAAATGGGAAAGCCGTCCACGCCGAAAAGCTCCCGATGAATCGCAGGGTCCAAAAGCGCCATGTTGCAGGCGTAGTACCCCTCAAGCGAGCCGATCACGGCGTAATATCTTTTATGCTCGTAAAGGTAAATTTTATCCTGCGCCAATACGGGTAGGAGAGCGTCAAGATAGAAATCCTTATATCCTCTTGCCGCCGCGTTTTCCACGAGCGCGATGAGATACGCGCGGCGCACCGCCAAAATGTTGGTGCTGATGCACCGTCTTCCCTCGGTGGGACGCGCCTTGGCAAGTCCAGTCACTCGCCCATCACCGTCGGCTTCCACGCAAACGACGTTCGCGTGCAGCTCGTATTTCCCAAAGGTATAGTCCGTAGTCACCACCGTGACGTCGGCTCCCGTTTCCCTATGCTGCTCCAACACCTTACCAAGATCGACGTTGCATATCGCGTCGCAATCCGAAAGGACGATGTCCTCCTCCTTGCAGTTGCGCAAAAAGCTCATCACCCCCATAAGCGCCTCAAGGCGCGTGGTGTACAGGCGGTCAGGGATCGGACTTGCAAAGGAGGAAATAAAGGGCGGCAGAATTTTAAGCCCACCCGAACGGCGCGCAAGGTCAAAGTCCTTGCCGTTTCCAATGTGATCGAACAGCGATTGATAGTTGTTGTGCGTCACGAGACCGATCTTGGTAATGTCCGAATTTACCATGTTGGAAAGCGTAAAATCGATCAAGCGATAGCGGCATCCAAAGGGAACGCTCGCCATGGTGCGATTCTGCGTAAGCTCCTTGATCACCTGATCGTGAATATTTGAAAAAATAAGTCCTGCCGCACTCATGTCTCTCTCTCCTTTCCGATCTCGGTGATCCTTTCGCCGTCTCCGATGACATACCCTTTTGGAACGCGCACACCCATGCCAACCACGGTGACGCCTGCGGCCGTCTCACGCGGCTTGCCGACAAGCGCGCCCTCTCCCACCGTGACCTCACTGTCAAGAATGGCGTATTCCACACGCGCGTCCTTTTCTACGGTGGTACCACTCATCACGACCGAGTCCTTAACAAAAGCGCCCGCAAGGATACTCACCCCCGTACCGATCACCGAATTTATGACCGTTCCTCCAATCTCACATCCTTCGGTGATCAAGGAATTGCGGATCACGGCACTCTCGGTAATGTGCTGCGGCGATTCGTTAAAATGCCGCGAATAGATGCGCCAGCTCTCATCGTTCAATTCCAGCGCAGGACGCTCCCCGAGCATATCCATATTGGCCTCCCAAAGCGATGAGATGGTTCCCACGTCCTTCCAATAGCCGTCAAAGGAATAGGCGTACATCTTCTCGCCCGCGGCCAGCATACTCGGAATGACGTTCTTCCCAAAGTCACCTGCGGATTCGGGATCTGCGGCATCGGCCTGCAAATATTTTAAAAGCTTATCCTTGCTGAAAACGTAAATGCCCATGGAGGCCTTGGTGCTATCGGGATTTTTTGGTTTCTCGGTAAAACGATAGATCGAGCCGTCCACATTCGTACTCATAATGCCGAAGCGGCTTGCTTCCTCAAGCGGCACGTCGATAACGGCAATGGTGCAATCCGCCCCCTTGAGCTTGTGATACGCCAACATGCCCGAATAGTCCATTTTATAGATATGGTCACCCGAAAGGATCAACACGTAGTCGGGATCGTAGCGGTTGATGAATTCAATGTTCTGATAGATGGCGTTGGCCGTCCCCTTATACCAATCGGACGATTTCTTTCCCTGATAGGGTGGCAGGATCGAAACCCCGCCGTACGCGCGGTCAAGATCCCACGGAAAGCCGTTGCCTACGTACTCGTTTAAAACGAGAGGTTGATATTGGGTGAGAACTCCCACCGTGTCAAGACCGGAGTTGATGCAGTTGGATAGCGGAAAATCGATAATGCGATACTTGCCCCCAAAGGAAACGGCAGGCTTTGCCACCTTGTCGGTCAAGGCATAAAGTCGGCTTCCCTGTCCGCCGGCGAGAAGCATGACCACGCATTCTTTTTTCTTAAGCATATGACCTCCAAAAAAATATTAAAATCAAGCCTCGTCCCGCCGACGCCTAAGAATGAGGGCGCCGTGAGAGGCAACCGTAAGAGAGATCTCGCCCCCCGCCGACGCGACGAGCGGCTCGCGATTCGTATTTCCCGCGCCGCCAAAGCGTTCGTCGTCGGAATTCAAGACCTCCTCGTACACGCCCGCCCTCGCGACGTGCAGCATATAGTCGCGGTACACCACGGGCGTAAAGTTTACAACAACGGCAAGCTCCTCCCCATCCTTGCCGATGCGGCGGTAAGCGAGGATACTGCGATCCTTGTCGTCGGGATTTATCCACCGAAAGCCGTCCCACGAGCCGTCAATCTCATAAAGCGGTGGATTTTCCAGATAGAAATGGTTTAACTCGGCGCAAAAATACTGAAGCCTCGCGTGTGCGTCGTAGTCGAGCAAAAACCACTCGGTCTGCCCCGAGAAGTCCCACTCCCGAAACTGACCGATCTCACATCCCATAAAGGTCAGCTTTTTGCCGGGATGCGTCATCATATAGGTTAAAAACCCCCTCGTTGCGTCAAACTTTTGCCGATAGTTTCCAAAGACTTTGTCGAGAAGCGATTTTTTGCCGTGTACCACCTCGTCGTGCGAGATGGGTAGAATATAGGACTCACTAAAGCTGTATGTCAGCGAAAACGTGGTTTTGTCATGGTGATATTTCCGATAGATCGGATCCATTGCCACATAGGACAAGATATCGTTCATCCATCCCATATTCCACTTGAACGAAAAGCCAAGCCCTCCCTCCTCCGGACGCGTGACGTTACCAAAGGCCGTCGACTCTTCGGCGATCATCAACACGTCGGGATAGGCACCTCGCATATGGGCGTTCAGTTTTTGAAAAAAGGCAATGGCCTCAAGGCTTTTATTCTCTCCGTGTACATTCGGGATCCATTCGCCCGGAAGCCTGTCGTAATCCAGATAGAGCATCGACGCCACCGCATCCACGCGAAGTCCGTCGGCATGATATTTCTCGGCCCAAAAGCTTGCGCTTGAAACGAGAAAGCACTCGATCTCGTTTCTGCCCACGTCAAAGCAACGCGTGCCCCAGCCCTTGTGCTCCATGCGGTCTGCCCCCTGAAATTCATAAAGAGGCTCGCCGTCAAACTCATAAAGCCCGTGCGCATCCTTCGGAAAGTGCGCGGGTACCCAATCAAGTATCACGCCGATTCCCGCCTCATGAAAGGCATCGATCAAGGCCATAAGATCGGTGGGCGTGCCGTAGCGCGACGAGGGGGCAAAATAGCCCGAAACCTGATAGCCCCATGAGCCGTCAAAAGGATGCTCCATCACGGGCAT
>JAZTWS010000122.1:0-6740 GCA_045636005.1 Eubacteriales bacterium
CCGAGATGTAGCTCGTAAATGTTGATCGGCTGCTCCATGGGCGCGCGGCCCATGGTTTCGGCGCGCCGCTTCATCCATGCATCGTCGTGCCAAGTGTATTCCTCAATTTCAAAAAGAACCGATGCCGTTTCGGGCGGCGTTTGCATATAAAAGCCGTACGGGTCCGCCTTGTAAAAGCTTCCGTGCCGCGTGTCTATCCTATATTTATAGCATCTGCCAAGCGAAAAGCGGTGGGCGTCGACAGCGACCTCCCACACGCCGCCTGCCGTGATCCTTTGCATCGGTGTATTCTCGCCCCAATCGTTAAAATCTCCGACCAACAAAACGCGCGTAGCGTGCGGCGCCCATACGCGAAAGACATATTCGTCACCCGCACGGTGCGCTCCCATATATTCATATGCACGGTAATTCGTCCCCTCGTGAAAGAGATAGGACGCCAAGAAATGCTTCGTTTTGTCCATGCGATCCTCTGCCCTCCGTTTTTCAAAAACATCTCCCAACATATTATAGTTCAATCATATTTTAATATGTATTTCTTTTCAAGGGCGTTTTTTGACGTTTCTTGTTAAATCCGCACTTTCGTTCGACAAGAATAGTAAGCTTTTCCGCAGAAGTCATAAAATGCTCAAAAAAAATCCATAGTTAAAACACATTTTCCCAATATAATAGAAATATATTCTCACCAAGGGATTCCGAGACTTGTTGACGCGGAATGGCTCGGAGATCTACTGTCACCCAAGGAGGAAATCATCTTGATCGAAGTAAAAAATCTAACGAAAAACTACGGTGATTTTTGTGCCGTAAACGACCTTAGCTTTACCATTGAAAAAGGAAAAATTTACGGCTTTTTAGGCCCAAACGGTGCGGGAAAGTCCACAACGATGAACATCGTCACGGGTTGCCTCTCGGCAACGGGTGGACAGGTTCTCGTGGACGGCGCGGATATTTTTAAGGATCCGCTCGCGGCAAAGAAGAAGATCGGCTATCTGCCCGAGCTTCCGCCGCTCTACACCGAAATGACGCCCGCCGAATATCTCGCCTTCGTTGCCGAGGCCAAGGGCGTGGGCTACGAGGAGGCACCGCGGCAGGTACGCGAGGTCATGGAGCTGACGCAGATCACATCCGTCAGTGACCGCCTCATTCGCAACCTTTCCAAAGGCTACCGTCAGCGCGTGGGCATCGCACAGGCACTTCTCGGCAACCCCGAGGTCATCATTTTGGACGAGCCGACCGTTGGTCTTGATCCCAAGCAGATCATCGAGATCCGCGAGCTGATCCGTTCGCTCGGAAAAACCAAGACGGTCATCGTTTCCAGCCATATTTTAGCCGAGATCAGCGCGGTTTGCGATCACGTGATGATCCTCTCGCACGGTCGTCTCGTGGCAAACGATTCGCTTGCGGCCCTTGAGGAAAGCGCTATGGCAGACAGCTCGCTCACGCTCGCCGTCAAGGGCGAACGCGAGGCAGTTTCCGCCGTTCTTGAGCAGATCGAAGGTGTGCGCGGCATTGAGGCCGCGTGCAATGAGCCGGAAGGCATCTGCCGCTTCGCGCTTGACATAGACCTTCAAAATGACCCGCGCGACACGATATTCTATACCCTCGCCGAAAGGAAAATGCCGATCGTCGAGATGTGCGTAAAGCACGCATCGCTTGAAGATATCTTCCTTCGTCTGACGTCGGACGAGGAAAGGATCGAAGACATTTCTCCTGTTGAACACCAAGAAAACCAAGACATTTCCGAACCAAACGAGACAGAATTCGAAGGAGGTGACGCAGAATGATGGCCATTTTCAAACGGGAATTCAAGTCCTATTTTACCAACGTATCTGGAGTATTGTTCATCTCAGTGCTCCTGCTTTTCACGGGTATTTTCGTGGCCGCCATCAATCTTTTGGGGCAATTTTCGGCCTTTGAATACGCCCTTGAGGAGATCACGCTGGTGTTCGTTCTCGTCGTACCCGTTCTCTGTATGCGATCTCTCACCGAAGACAAGCGTATGAAGACCGACTCGCTTCTTTACGCCCTTCCCCTCCGTCTTTCCTCGGTCGTCATGGGCAAATATTTTGCCATGCTTGCCGTTTTCTTTATCCCCGTTGCTATCATGGCGCTCTATCCCCTTCTGCTTGCCGGATTTAGCGTAGGTGCCGTGAATTTCGCTTCGGCGTACGCTTCGCTTTTCGGTTTTCTTCTGCTCGGTGCGTCGCTGATCGCGCTGTGTATGTTCGTCTCGTCCTTCACCGAAAGCCAGGTCATTGCCGCCGTTGGCGGATTTGCCGTTACGCTGCTCCTCTATTTTATGAACGCCGTTTCGGGCATGATCCCGACCACACCTCTCGTTTCGCTCGGTTGTTTCCTCGTGCTTGCCGTGCTTGCCGCTCTCATTCTTTATTATCTCACGAAAAATCTGCCCGTATCCCTCGCTTGCGGCGGCGTACTGTGCGCGCTTATCCTCCTGCTTTACGTTTGGAAGCGTACGCTTTTTGAAGGAGGCTTTTCGGCACTTCTCACCTATATTGCCCCGTTTGAGAAATTTTACCGCTTTACCTACGGCGTTTTGGATCTGAAGGCCATCGTGTTCTATCTCTCCTTCAGCGCATTCTTCGTCTTTCTCACGGTAAAGTCGCTTGAGAAAAAGCGTTGGTCGTAAAGGAGGAAAACGAAATGAATAACGTTATGAAGAATTTCAAACAAAAGACCACCGAGAACGGTCTTCGCGTCTTTCTTATCACGCTTGCCGTCCTCGTAGGCCTTACTGCTCTGAATTTTCTCTTTTCCCTGCTCCCCACAAGCGTGACCGAGATCGACGCAAGCGCCGACAAGATCTATTCGGTAACAACCACCGGTAAGCGTTCGCTTGCCAAAGTGAAGCAGGACGTAGAGATCTATTATCTTGCCGCAGGTGGCGAGAGAACGCTTGTTGATGAGAGATTGCAAACCAAGATCTTTCTTGACAAGCTTCCGTCCTACAGCTCGCACCTAAATGTCAAGGTGGTCGATACGGCAACCGAAACCGACCTTGTCGCATCGCTCGGCATCGGGGAGTCACCGGAAAACTACAGTATCGTCGTAAAAAGCGACAAGCGGGTACGCGTGCTCACACAAAATGACTTATTCTATTACTCGCTCGCCGGTTTTGAAGACCTTTTGGGCAAGCTTACTGCAGCCGAAGCGCAACAGTACGTTTATATGCTGCAGGCTTACGGTCAAAGCGCAACGCCGACCTATCATTTCGACGGCGAGGGACAACTGCTTTCGGCTATCAATTACGTGATCTCCGACGATCTGCCGTGCGTATATGTTGTAGACGGACATTCGGAGGCCGCGCTCAGCGCCACGCTCTCCGAGCAGCTTTTGCTTCAGTATATAGAGGTCGCGTCTCTTACACTGCAAGGTACCGACGCCATCCCCGCGGATTGCGCTCTTCTGGTCATCAACTGTCCGCAAAGCGACCTGACGGCTGAGGAGGCACAAAGCATATCCGCGTATCTCAAGCAGGGCGGCAAGCTTATGTTGATCACTCTCCCCGGTATATCGAAGCTTACCAATCTCCTTTCTCTCACGAACGCATACGGACTTTACGCCGAGGACGGCATCGTGATCGAGACCGATAATCAGCATTACTATCAATATCCCTTCTATCTGGTCCCCAATATTGCATCGCACGCGATAACGAAAGACCTCGCTGCGACCACCCCCACACTTCTTTTCGAATCGCACGGCATCGGCATCGCAGAGAGTTTGCCGAGCGGCGTAGGCGTAACGCCCCTCTTTACGACGAGCGAGGGCGCGTATATCATTGAAACGAACGCCGAAAGCATGAATTGCCCCGAGGGACAAACGCCCACCGCACATCACCTCGGCGTCGTGGCCGAGGCGGATAACGGCGCGGAAATCGTTTGGATCTCCTCGTACGGTATTACGAATGACAACGCCAACTCCTCCGCGCAGGGCGGCAATTACTCCTATTTCCTTTCTGCTGTCAAATGGCTTTGCAAGGCTGATGCACCCGTTTCGGCGCTTCAACCGATCACCCTCTCCATGTCGCACCTTGACGTCCCCTCGGCAACTGCAGGTCTTTGGGCAATCGTCCTCATTTTCCTCGTTCCGATCGCCATTTTCGCCACGGGACTTGTATATTGGTTAAGACGGCGCAGAAAATAAAAAAAGAATAAAAAGAGAGCGGCGTCAGCCGCTCTCTTTTTATTCCTCGTGACAGTCTTTTATAATTTCGGAAATATGGTCGACAATATCGCTTGCCATGACCGAATACTCGCCAAGCGTTTCGGCTGCGGCGTCTCCCGCAAGGCCGTGAATATAGACACCAAGCGTTGCCGCTTCAAAGGGCGGCATTTTTTGCGCGATCAGTGCGGCGATCACACCCGAAAGCACGTCTCCGCTGCCTCCTGTGGCCATGCCGCTATTGCCGCTATGATTGAGATACACGGTATGCTCGTCGCCAAGTCCGCGCGCCTCACTGCCGTCGCTCACGATGGTGCGATGTCCCTTCAGCACGCAAATAAGCGCGTATTTTTCGGCAAAATTGATCGCGGCGGAAAGGCGGTCACGCTCGATCAGCGAAACGTCCATACGGCAAAGACGCGCCATTTCCAAGGGGTGCGGCGTTACGATCGCGGGTGCCGAGATCAACTCCCAAAGCTCACCGTATCGCGCCAAAAGATTGAGCGCGTCCGCGTCGATCACAAGCGGCGCATCGGCGTGCGAAAGCACCAGCGAAAGAAGCTCTCTTGCCGCCTCGCTCTGTCCAAGCCCCACGCCTACCACGATTACGTCGGCGCGCGAAACGGCCGCGCGTATCGTCGCCCGATCGCTCGCAATATCGTCCCCATACGTCGAGAGGACGGCCTCGGGAAGCTGAGTTTGCAGGATAACACGGTTTTCCTTATGCGTCAAAATCTCCACGAGCCCCGCACCCGTACGGTATGCCGCCTTGGCTGCAAAATACGCCGCTCCGCTCATACAGACCGATCCGCCAACCACCAGCACTCTGCCAAAGCTCCCCTTATGCGAGTCCTGTGCACGCGGCGGTATACGCGAAAGATCGGAGGGACGGTAGGAAAAAAACGAGTTCATGATGCTTGCCTCCCTGTGAAAAATCCTTTTCTCCATTATATTACATATTCCGATAAATTGCAAGAACTTTTGCGAAAAACAAAACCCCCACATTCGCGAAATAAAATCTTGACATTTTGAGAAATATATGCTATACTAAATTGATTTTGGCTTTTGAAAAAAGCATCTCATATTCTTCTTTGAAAGGAACACAAAATGGAAATTTTGTACGAAAATTTACTTGGACTTGACTGGCGTCAGATCGCCATGTGGATCATCGGCGGCGTTCTGATCTACCTTGCCATCAAAAAGGAGATGGAGCCTACGCTACTGTTGCCCATCGGCTTTGGTGCCATCCTTGTTAACCTGCCTGTTAACTTATTGGGAATTGAGAATTTCATTCCCGTTGAAGCACTCGACACACTGTACCACGCGGGCATCGCCAACGAGCTATTCCCTCTTATCCTGTTCATCGGTATCGGTGCGATGATCGACTTCGGTCCGCTTCTCACTAACCCGAAGCTCATGATCTTCGGTGCGGCGGCGCAGTTTGGTATCTTCTTTACGCTTTGCATGGCGTCCATTTTCTTCCCCGAAATCAAGGACGCGGCATCCATCGCCATCATCGGTGCGGCTGATGGCCCCACGTCCATCGTCGTGGCCAACCGCCTCGGTTCCTCGTACGTAGGCCCGATCACAGTTGCGGCTTACTCCTATATGGCACTCGTGCCGATCATTCAGCCCCCTGTGATCAAGCTTCTCACCACCAAGAAGGAGCGCATGATCCGTATGCCCTACGAGGCGAAATCGGTCTCCAAGACCACCAAGATCCTGTTCCCCATCGTAATCACGGTCATTGCAGGTCTTGTGGCACCTGAATCGGTATCCCTCGTCGGCTTCCTTATGTTCGGTAACCTCATTCGTGAGTGCGGCGTTCTTGACTCGCTGTCCGAGACCGCACAGAAGGTGCTTGCCAACCTCGTTACCATCTTCCTTGGCATCACCATTGCCACGCAGATGCATTACGAGCAGTTCCTCCAGACCGAAACCCTTCTCATTCTCGGCCTCGGCCTTGTGGCCTTCGTCGTGGATACGGCAGGCGGCGTTCTCTTTGCCAAGTTCCTCAACCTCTTCCTCAAGAAAAAGATCAACCCCATGGTCGGTGCCGCAGGCATCTCGGCCTTCCCCATGTCCGGCCGTATCGTGCATAAGATGGGACTCAAGGAAGACCCGCAAAACTTTCTTCTTATGCATTCGATGGGTGTTAACGTTTCGGGCCAGATCGCATCGGTCATTGCGGGCGGTCTGATCCTCAAATTCTTTGAAGTGATCTAAAGGAGGACGCAGAATATGAAAAACAGGAATATGAAGTGGATCTCTTTCGTCGCGGTGCTTGTCATGATGTTCGCACTGCTCGCTCCCATGGCATTTGCTGAAACCGAGGCGGCTACCCCCGAGGGTATGGTTCCCGAAAATACAATCGGAGAAATCGCAGACACCACCGACGCCGTCACAGAAGATGCCGTCGCAAAGGACGATGCCACGGAGCAAGACGCCCCTAAAATGATATTCGAGCCTGCCAATTTCGTAAAAAATTTAGTATATATGGGTAAGGGCATGCTTGGTATCTTTGTTGTGATCGGTGTCATCGTTTTGGCAACCGCTTTTCT
>JAZTWS010000123.1:0-22588 GCA_045636005.1 Eubacteriales bacterium
CAAAGGTAATTCCGTATACCTGCTTGTGCTCTGCCTCGGCGGGAACGTAGTTGGGGTCTATCTTAACGATATTGTAGCTGCCCTTTCTCTTGGACTTGAGGATCTCAAGTGCCTCGGGCTCGTAGCCGGGCGCGATCACGCCGTCGGAAACCTCACGCTTGATCAGGTTAGCAGTGGTAACGTCGCAAACCTCGGAGAGTGCGATCCAGTCGCCAAAGGAGCACATACGGTCGGTGCCTCTGGCTCTTGCAAACGCGCAAGCCAAGGGGGACTTGTCAAGATCAGCGATATCATCCACAAAGCAAGCCTTTTTCAGCTTTTCGGAAAGCGGAAGACCAACTGCCGCGGAGGTGGGGCTGACGTGCTTGAAGGAGGTTGCCGCAGGCATGCCGAGAGCCGCCTTCAGCTCCTTCACGAGCTGCCACGCGTTAAAAGCGTCAAGGAAGTTGATAAAGCCGGGCTTTCCGTTCAGCACGCGAATGGGAAGCTCGCCGTTTTCCATAAAGATGCGAGAGGGCTTCTGATTGGGGTTACAGCCGTATTTGAGTTCAAGTTCTTTCATGTTCAGCCTCCGATTTTGTTTTTATTGATGATCTTTTCCTCAAACTCGCCGCTTACAAGGTCGATGTAGCGGACGTAGAGGGAGATCTTATTCTGCTCGTTTAAGTTTGCCCAAATGTCTGCTGCAAAGGCGTTGATATCGCTCGGGATAACGACGCGCTCGGGCTCGCCCTGGAAGGTGGGAATGGGGTTGCCATCGGTAACGTAGGTGTGAATGAAGTGGCCAAGGCCTGCCTTCGAGGGATAGGAGAAGGTATAGCGTGCGCAATCCGAGCCCTCGGCGTCAAGACTCTTGAGAATGCTCATTTCGTAGGAGAAGTCCTTGTTCTCAAAGGTGAGCATACCGCTGATACGGGGGGTGAAGTTAGGGGCGTCGGGCTCAAAGGCGCGCGTAGCAAGCGCGTCGGAGAAACTCTTACCCTCGGGAAGTGCGTTGTATACGGTGTCGGTCTGGTCGCCGTTGGTGACGATCAGCTTGTTTTCCCAGGTGCGAAGTGCCGCGTAAATAATGAGCGACGGGTCGGCAACCTTTGCGGGATCGAAGGGCTCGGTAAAGATCGCGCCGTCCTTGGCGGTAAAGATGCGGTTACGGCTATTCTCGCTTCGGCCCATGATGAAGTAGGCAACGGCAGCCTTGGTGCCGTCAGAAGTTTTTCCGATCACGATGCCGCGGCCAACGTAAGGATTGCCCGCAACTCTCTCACCTGTGGTTTTTGCTTCGTAAATGTTCATTTTTTATCTCCTTCACGCTCTTTTTGCAGTTTCTTTGAGACAAGCTCGGTGGCGCGGGGCAGGATATTCCACTCTGCCTGCTCCATTACTCTCTTTTGAAGAATTTCGGGCGTGTCTCCGCGGCGGATCTTGACTGCCTTTTGCAGAAGGATCTCACCGCCGTCGGGAATTTCGTTGACGTAATGTACTGTAGCACCCGTCACTTTTACGCCGTATGACAGTGCCGCCTCGTGTACGCGCAGACCGTAAAAGCCCGCACCGCAGAAGGCAGGGATAAGCGAGGGATGTACGTTCAAGATTCGATTGGGGTACTTTGAGGTAAAGTCGGCACTAAGGATGGAGAGGAAGCCGGCAAGCACGATAAGCTCGATCTCATGCTTGCGAAGCTCCGAAAGGATGGCTTCTTCAAATTCCTTTGCCGAGGCAAAATTCTTTTTGAGGATCGTTACGGCGGGAATACCCGCCTTTTCGGCGCGTGTAAGCGCGTACGCCCCCTCTTTGTTGGAAACGACGAGCGCGATCTCGCCGCTATGAATTTTACCGCTATTCTGCGCGTCGATCAGCGCTTGCAGATTGGTGCCGCCCCCCGATACGAGAACGGCGATTTTGGTTTTAGACATCGGCCTTTTTCTCCTTTGTCAGTTTTTCGAAAAGGGGAATGCACCAGCCGCCCAGCGAGTTGCCGAGAATGATGAGGAGAAGGTATAAAATACTTTCACCATCGAGGTGGCGTGCCGCCGCGAAATAGAACATATTGGCGATCGAGTGCTCAAAGCCGCTGAGAATGAAGGCGGGGACGCAAACGAAAATGCCAAGAACGGTTCCTTTTTCACGGTACATACGAACGGCAATGTACATCAGTACGCCGCAGAAGAATGCGCGGATGAGTGCTTGCGGGATGCTTTGATCCAGCTTGGTAAGCACCATTGTCTCCACTCTTGCGGAGATCGCGGGGAGTGCGGTGCGGGCCAAAAGGCCGAATGCCGTGCAACCGATGGCGTTACCGAGAAGGCCGCACAGTGTTGCCAGAATATTCTTTTTCGAGTGGTCGTCCACAAGATAGCCGACCTTTCCCGTGTAAAGTGAAAAGCCAAAGAGACAGATTGTAAGCAGGGCAACGCTGAAAAGCAGTGCGCCTATGTAGCGATCCTCACAGCCAAGCAGAACGCAACCGCCAAGCGTGATGCAAAGTCCGGCAAGAATGCCCTTGAAGCCCTCGCGGATCAGCATAAGATTACGCCCTCGTCGCTCTTTACGATCTCACCCATGATATAAGCGTCCTCTCCGTTTTCACGAAGCGTCTTTACGGCAAGATCGGCGTCTTCCTTCTTTACGATGACGCTCATACCAACACCCATGTTGAAGGTGTTGAACATATCTCTTTCGGGAATATTACCGGTTTTTGCGATAAGATCAAAGATCGGGAGGATCTTAAGCGCACTTTTTTCTATCTTTGCGCCAAGGCCCTTCGGAAGACTTCTCGGAATGTTCTCGTAGAAGCCGCCGCCTGTGATATGGGAAATCGAGCGCACGGTAACCTTTTCAAGCAAAGCAAGAATGGGCTTCACATAGATTTTTGTGGGCGTAAGAAGGGTTTCGCCAACCGATTTTCCGCCAAGCTCGGCCAAGGGCGTGGTGATATCCTTTTCACCGATGCCAAACACCTTGCGAACGAGCGAGAAGCCGTTGGAGTGTACGCCGCTGGAGGGGATAGCAATGATAACATCACCCTCTTGCATGGTGTCGGGCTTCAAAATTTTGGGCTTGTCTACGATACCTACGGCAAAGCCGGCAAGGTCGTACTCATCGATGGGGTAGAAGCCGGGCATTTCAGCCGTCTCACCGCCAATAAGTGCCGCGCCGCTCTGTACGCAGCCTTCGGCAACACCGCTGACGATGGCGGCGATCTTCTCGGGGAAGTTTTTGCCGCACGCGATATAGTCAAGGAAGAATAAGGGCTTTGCGCCGCTGCAGATGACGTCGTTTACGCACATTGCCACGCAGTCGATACCGATGGTGTCGTGCTTGTCAAGAAGAAACGCGAGCTTGAGCTTGGTGCCGACACCGTCGGTGCCGCTTACAAGCACGGGGCGCTCCATGCCCTTGGTATCCAGTTCAAAAAGGCCGCCGAAGCCACCAATGTCCGAGCAAACGCCCGAGGTCATGGTTCTTGCGATGTGAGCCTTCATCAATTCCACGGCGCGATAGCCCGCAGTAATATCAACGCCGGCTGCGGCGTAGCTTGCGGATTGAGAATTCTTCATAGTAACCTCCTAATTTTTGTCGTATCTTTATTCTTTTCCGTCCCAGCAATAGGTGCAAAGCTTGCAGGGGGGGATGCCGATGGCCTTTTTGATGCCGTCAAGCGTTTGAAATTCCAGTGAATCAAAATGAAGCTTTTTGCAGATCTCCTCGCGGAATTTTTTGCCGCGCTCGGTGGTGCCGTCGCAGTATTCCTCGATATGTTCGAAGCCCTCCTCGCCCTCAAGCTCCATAATGATCTTTCTCGCGAGAAGGTCCATGTCGGACGTGTTTCTCGAGAAGTTCAGATATTTGCAGCTATACATAATGGGCGGGCAAGCGGAACGGATATGCACCGATTTAGCGCCGTTCTGATAAAGGAAATCTACCGTTTCCTGAAGCTGCGTGCCGCGGACGATGCTATCGTCCACGAACAAAAGATCTTTGTCCTTGATTAGCTCGGATACGGGGATCTGCTTCATTTTTGCAATCTTTTTGCGCTCCTCCTGATTGGAGGGGATAAAGCTTCGCGACCACGCGGGCGTGTATTTGATAAAAGGTCTCGCGAAGGGCTTGTTACAGCCAAAGGAGTATCCGATGGCGTGCGGCGTTCCCGAATCGGGCACGCCGCAAACGTAATCTACGTCGGGAAGCGTTCCGTTTTTGATCTCATTCTCTGCCATAATGCGTCCGTTTTCGTTTCGCATGATTTCCACGTTTACGCCCTCGTAGGTGGCGGTAGAGAAGCCGTAGTAGGACCAAAGGAACGCGCAGATCTTGGTTTCCTCATGGCCGTCGAAAAGTGTGGTGAGTCTTTCGGGGGTGATATGCACGATCTCGCCCGATTTTAACTCCTTCACGTTTTCAAAGCCAAGCTTTTGATAAGCAAAGGCCTCAAAGGATACGCAATGCGCGCCCTCGCGTTTGCCGATGGCCACGGGAAGTCGGCCGAAGCGGTCACGCGCGGCAATGAGGCTTCCGTCCTCGCAAAGCAGAAGCAGGGAAGCAGAGCCCTTGATCTTTTCCTGCGCGTGTCGGATTCCGTCGGCAATCGTCTCCCCCTGATTGATCAGCGCGGAGATGATCTCCACCGAGTTGACGCGGTTACCGCTCATACTTTGGAAAACGCTTCGGTTGCTCTTTACATATTCCTCCACGATCTCGTCTCCGTTTTCGACAAGACCGACCATGACCATGGCGTAAATGCCGAATTTGGAGCGTATGAGAAGGGGCTGGGGATCTACGTCGCTGATACAACCGATGCAGGCGTTGCCCTTGAGTCTTGCCGCAATGTTGTCAAACTTCGTGTGAAAGGGCGAATTTTCAATGTTGTGGATCTCACGCTGAAAGCCGTCCTTCGCGTTGACCGATGCCATACCGGCACGGGCTTTGCCGAGGTGGGAGTGATAGTCCACCCCGAAAAAGACATCTTGCACACAGTCATTTCTGTCGGTTATTCCAAAAAATCCGTCCATAAATTCCTCCGTGTTTGATAGGTGCTTTTTGCGATTGGCATGACTTAGGCGAAGAAGAGCTTCGAGAGCGTCATGGGATCGATGTACTCGCCGTCCTTGTATACGCGCATATTGCCCGAGGCGATCTCGTCGATCAGCATAACGTTGCCGTCCTTGTCGTAACCGAACTCAAACTTGATATCGTAAAGAACCATGCCCTTGTCAGCCAAGTCATCGGCAACGATCTTGGTGATCTTCTGGGTCATTGCCTTGGTGGACTCGTACTGCTCGTCGGTCATAACACCGAGAACGATAAGGCCGTCCTTGGTAACCAGCGGGTCGCCCTTTTCGTCGTTTTTAAAGGTCATTTCAACGTAAGAGGGAAGATCGGTGCCTTCCTCCATGTACTCGCCGTAACGACGGATAAAGCTGCCGACCGCTTTGTTACGGCAGATGACCTCAAGACCCTTGCCGAAGGGCTTTGCGGGAAGCACTTCCATGGTGGTGTCGTCAAGGTTTGCGCTTATATAGTGCGTCTTGATGCCTGCGGCGTTTACCTTCTCGAAGAAGTAGATGGACATTCTGAGGTTGACGTCACCCACGCCGTCGATGGTGAGACCTACCGAGTTCTCACCCGGATCGAAAACGCCGTCCTTGCCCGTGCAATCGTCCTTGAACTTCAGAAGATAGTTTCCGTTGTCAAGAGAAAATACGTCCTTGGTTTTTCCGGTGTAAACAAGCTGCTTGCTCATGATTTGTACCTCTTTCGTTTTATTTTTATAAATTTTTTACTTATTGAATTCTGCTTCGATTGCCTGATTTTTCTCAAGCACCTTTTTGGCGTCTGCCACGCGCTTTGCGTCAAGTGCCTCGGCAAGCGCCTTGTCCTCTACGGCGAGGATCTGGATACACAAAAGGGCGGCATTGCCTGCGCCGTTCACGGCAACGGTGGCTACAGGTATACCGGTAGGCATTTGTACCGTGGAGAGAAGCGCGTCAATTCCACCCAGATTTCCGGAAGCTACGGGGATTCCGATGACGGGAAGGGTCGTGTTTGCGGCGATAGCGCCTGCAAGATGAGCCGCCATTCCTGCGGCGGCGATAATAGCACCGAAGCCCTTTTCGCGTGCGGTCTTACTGAATTCAGCCGCTTCGATGGGGGTGCGGTGTGCGGAAAATACATGAACCTCGTAG
This sequence comes from Eubacteriales bacterium, assembly GCA_045636005.1. Lineage (GTDB taxonomy): Bacteria > Bacillota > Clostridia > Oscillospirales > CAG-272 > RGIG8775. Next base: position 6,183 of record JAZTWS010000123.1, read on the forward strand.
GGTACCTGGAAGCTATCCAGCATATCCATGGCCTTTTTTACGATCGGCAGATCGCTGTCGCTTCCCATGATAATGGCGCTTTTTTTCATACGTTACCTCCTAATAAAAACCAAAAAAGGCGCACTTACCTTGTCAAACGGTAAGCGTGCCCAGACGGTCGGCTTTCTTCTCCCTTGTTCCTCCGTGGTAATCCACTTGTTCCGTCAGTTGCAAAGGATGTATTCTTTTTTGAAATACATCCGTATTATATCATATAAGCAAAAAAATGTCAAGGGGAAAAGCGCGCTTTTTGCGGAAAAAAAGAAGAAAGGGGAAACTGTCCAAAAGCGATTGGATTTTGAGAAATTTTATCGTCGATTTACTGAAAAATACCCAAAAAAGCGTCAAAAGAAAGTGGACGGCGCAGGGAGGTCACAAAATGTGCAAATTGAACATCGTTTTTTAAAAGTTTTTTTGAATTTTGTGCAAAATGACATGTTTTTTGGGGTTGACGAATTGCTTTCGGTATGGTAGAATGTGCGCAAAGAGGGAAAGGAAGGTGCGCTTATGGATACAAAGCTATTAATCAACAAGCATTTGACAGATAAGCAGCTTGAGAGGATATCCTCTCTCGGCTCGGACAACGATCCCGTTCTTTTCGCACTCGTTGGCGATATCAATGCCGCGGGCGAATATTCCGAGACGACGGTTGCCTTTACCGCCTCCGAGCTGATCGTTTTTGAATCGGCTAAGGTGGAGGGGGAAGTAAGGCTTCGCTACGCCGACATGGAAGACATTTTCACCAAGCGTATGTACGGAAACGCCCTCATCCGTGTAAAGATGAAGGGCGAGGATAAGCCGCAGAACATCTACCGCTATACCTTTGGCATTGCTGCGCTTTGCGACGCTGCCATCCGCTTCGTGAAGGGCGTGACACAGGGAAGCGAGATCGAGTCGCTTATCGGCAGTGTAGAGCTGGCTTACGAAAAGCAGCTTTCGGTCTGCCCAAGGTGCGGACGGACGCTTTCGGCTCCCGGTGTGAAATGTATCAACTGCGAGAGCAAGCGAAAGATCATTTCCCGTCTTGCCGTTTACATGAAGCCCGATCTTTGGAACATCGTGCTTTCGGTGGCACTTTCGGTGGCGACCACCTTTTTAATGCTGATCCCGCCTTATCTTACGAAAACCTTGGTTGACGTGGTGCTTAAGGACGTTGGCGGCGTATTTCCGCCCGAAAGTGCAAAGCAGCTCGTTACCATCGGCATTTTGCTTGCCGTCTTTCAGATCATTCGCCACGTTCTCGGTATGTGGCGTGCGTATGTGATGCGAAAATGCAGCTCGGGCATCGTAAAGCGGATCCGCGACGACGTTTACGAGCACGCGCAGTATCTTCCGATGACCTTTTACGACAAGACCTCAACAGGCTCGGTCATCAACCGCATTTCCGGTGACTGCTCCACGCTTCAGTCCTTTATGCTACATATTACGCAGGACGCCGTGGTTGAGTTTTTCCGTATGATCGGTATCGTAGTGATCATGCTGATCATGAGCCCGCGGCTTGCACTTTATTCTTTAGTTCCCGTTCCTTTTGTTGTCGTGATCTCCCGTGTGTTTTCCAAGCGGATCGCGCCGTTTTACCGTCGCATTTGGCGTAAATGGACGGCAGTTTCCAGCGCACTTACCGACACGATACCGGGCATCCGCGTGATCAAGTCCTTTACCAATGAAAAGAATGCGATCGAGCGCTTTGAACGTAAAAATCAAGATTGGTATGACACCAATCTTGCCGCCGGTAAGATTCTCAGCGTGTATCCGTCCTTCGTACTGCTTCTGATGGGCTTTGGCTCGGTCATTATCTGGATACTTGGCGGCTTTGCCGTGCTTGGCGGCTCGGGCGAGATCACGGCGGGTCTTCTCGTCTCCTTTATCTCGTATGCAACCATGTTTTACGAGCCGGTCAAGTTCTTTTCCACGATGAGCGATACCTTCCAGAACGCCTTGTCCTCTGCGGAACGTATCTTTGATATTTTGGATGCCGAGCCCGAGGCTGACTTCGGCAAGGGAAATATTCCCGAACACTTTAAAGGAAAGATCGAATTCAAAAACGTATCCTTCTCGTTTGACCGTACCAAAAAGGTGCTGAAAAACGTGAATATTTCCATCGAGCCGGGTGACATCGTGGGTATCGTAGGTACCACGGGTTCGGGAAAATCCACGCTTGTCAACCTGTTTATGCGGTATTATGATAACTATCAGGGACAGATTCTTGTGGACGGTATGGACATTCGCTCGGTCGATATGGAATTCTTCCGTTCGCAGATCGGCTACGTTCAGCAGGAGCCCATGATGTTCCACGATACCATCTTTAATAATATCGCGTACGGAAATACGAAATATACGGTGGAGGACGTGATCTACGCCGCCGATATTGCCAACGCGCATGAGTTTATCGTCCGTCAGCCCGACGGCTACGACTCGGTGCTCGGTGAGCGAGGCGTCGGCCTTTCGGGCGGTGAGCGTCAGCGTCTTTCGATCGCCCGCGCGGTGCTGAAAAATCCGAGTATTCTCGTATTTGACGAGGCAACCGCATCGGGTGGCTCCGAGACCGAGCATCTGATCCAAGAGTCGATCGAAAATCTGATCATGGGACGCACCACCATCATGATTGCGCACCGTCTTTCTACCTTGCGCAAAGCAAACAAGATCATCGTGGTGGACAACGGCTCGATCATTGAGTGCGGCACGCCCGAGGAGCTTTTGGAAAAGAAGGGAAAGTATTATAGGCTTGTGGAGATTCAGTCGATGGCCGACAAGCTGAACAGCCAAAAGCGCGAAGAACGCTTTGATTAAGGAGGGACGCGATGAAACGCTATCTTATCAGCAGACACGACCGCATCGTGCGGACCGATACGTATCTTGTACGCGTGGAGACCTTTGACGGCAGAGTATTTGAAAATTTGGAGCCGAGACGGCTTTTCCCGTATAGCTTTCCCGACCATTATATTACGCTTGTAAATGCCGAGGAGCGCGAGGAGGCACTCATTCCTTCGCTTGAGGTGCTTGACGATGCGTCAAGAGAAGCCATCACGCTTTGCTTTGCCGATTATTACATGGTACCCGAGATTCTTGAGATCCTTCAAATCGAAGACAAAAGGTCATTTCGGTGGAAGGTGCGCACCGAACGCGGCGTGGTCAAATTCCAAATTCGAAATCGCCATAGCGACATCAAGGAGCATGACGGCATCGTGATCCTTCGAGATTCCAACGATAACCGTTACCGCGCCGATCTTACGCGGTTGGACGAGAAGAGCCTCCGAAAGGTGTCCTGCTACATTTAACAGATAAAACAAAGCCCATGCAACCGATCGGTTGCATGGACTTTTCAACATATGGAGCGGATAACGGGAATCGAACCCGCGGCATCAGCTTGGGAAGCTGAGGTTTTACCATTAGACTATATCCGCATAGTTGTATTATACTTGTTTTTTTGCCGATTGTCAAGGGGGGAGTTTTGTCGAAACGAGGGGAAAGGGGGCTACCTTGGGGTAGCCCCAAAATTTTCAATATCGGACTTTTGTCACTACGGTTTTGGGGTTATACATTTTGAAAAGCTCAAGTGCCTTGGTTGTGGCCTCCAAAAAGAAGACGCAGCGCTTACCTTCGGCGTTTTCAAAGGCAATGTAGTATTGGTCGGGTGCGTTTTTGGAGGATACACCGCTGTATGTAATTTCGGGATCAAAAATCTCAAGACGCTCGTCATGCTCGCGGTGCCCCACGGGCGCAATCAGCTTGGCGTCCTTTAAGGCCATCTCAAACTGTGTTTTGTGCGTGCGGTTTCCGTAATGCTTGATAAAGCAAAGCTTTCCCGACGTAACGGTGTACTGATACGAGATCTTAACGTATCGCCACGTTAAAAAGACGATGATCCAAAGCGAAAGCGGAATAAAAGCCAAAAGCGGAGCGACCAGCGCCGCCGTGCCGCTTCCCACAACAAAGATCAGCACAACGGGGTATGCAATATAAAGTGCCAAAAGGGCAAGGCGTTTCCAGCGGATCGCCCCCTCGCTTTTTTGCTCAACCGTATATTCAAAGGGAACCGTAATGTCTACCATGGTTTTCTCCTTAATTAAAAAAGTATAAAATTATTTTACCATATTTTTTTTCAAATTCAAGACGTTTTTTGATTTTTTGAAAAAATGACAAATGTTGTGCGAAACGTATTGACTTTTCGACATTCTTATATTAAAATTAAAATAATCTAAATTTATGTAGAAAAGGGAAGAGAATGAAGTACCAACATAGCAGCAATTTTTTGCGTTCCTCGTTACGCTTTTCCTTGCAAGAATTTCGGGCTCCCGAAACCATGTTTTACCCGGCGTTGAGCTGGTCGTGGAGTACGCCGATCACCAAGGAGGGCATTCAAAAGAAGCTGGATGTCTTCGCGGAAAACAACATTCGTATGCTTTATATCCTTCCTCAACCGAAGGATTTTCGTCCCGATAATATGCCCACCACGCTTGATCCCCACTATCTTACCCCCGAATATTTTGAGCTGTATCGGTTTGCCGTGGAATATGCGGAAAAGAAGGGAATGCAGCTTTGGTTATACGACGAGGGCGGTTGGCCCTCGGGCAGTGCGTGCCGCCGCGTTTTGTGGTCCAAGCCGCATCTTTACCGAAAGACCATCGTGTGTGCAACCGTTCCGTCGCCGTACCGCGCAAGCGAAAATGCGTTGGCGGCGTTTTGTGACGGCAAGCGGGTAGAGGAAGGATTTGAAAGCGATCTTCCCATTACCGAGTATTCGTTTCGAAAGATCGGCGGCGAATGGAGCGATTATCATCCGAACATCAGCGACCAAGAAACCACGGAAGAATTTATTCGCCTGACGCACGAGCAATATAAAACACACATTGGGCATATGTTTGGAAAAAGCTTGACTGCGGTCTTTACCGACGAGCCCTGTACGGAACGCCTTGGATTTCCAAACGGCTTTTTGCAAAAATTTAAGGCGCGCTACGGCTATGATCTGCTCGATCGTTTGCCGGAGCTTGTTCCCGATCCCGCAACCGAGGCCGATGAAGTCGGCAAGCGCTTGCGCGCCGACTACTACGATCTTCTTGCCGAGGAATTTGCAAACAACTATTTTCTGAAGATCCGTAATTGGTGTCATAAAAACAATCTGCTTTCCACGGGACACTTGAATTTTGAAAACAAAACGTGGGACAGACAGCAGCGATTTTTTTACATGATGCGCCAACTTCGATGCTTGGATATGCCGGGTATCGATACCATTTGGCGGCAGATCTTTCCGGGGCAGGAAAATCACTTTTTCCCGCGCTTCGCCTCCTCGGCGGCCAACCAGATCGGCTCGTCCTACGCCATTTCGGAATCCTTCGCGATCTACGGTGCGGGGCTTACGCTTGACCAAATGCGCTACGTTATGCTCTATCAAATGTCGCGCGGTATCAATGTGATCAATCTGATGTCCACCGATTATTCGTATGAGGGACTCAATCGAAAAAATGCGCGCCCTGCCTTTGAGGAGCGCATTCCCACATGGAGACACTTGAAGGAGTATTGCACATATGCGGCAAGAATGTCCTACCTTATGTCGCTCGGAACACCGGAAAATACCTGTGCGGTCTACCTCTCAATGTTGGATTATTGGGCGGGTGGCACTACGGCAGACGCTTCGGCAAAAGCGTTTGATGAAGCGGTGTTTGCTTTGGAAGCACGCCATATTCCGTGTGATATTATTGAGGACGATTTCCTGGAAAATGCCGTTATAAATGAGGCGGCAATGGGGACGGGAACGGCTTGCTACCGTACGGTCGTCATTCCGCGCAACGCTACGGTCTCGCCGCTTGCCAAGGAAAAGCTTGCGCGCTTTGAGGCGGCGGGGGGACGGGTGCTTTTTGCGGACGAGATCGACCGCATCGAACCTCCGGTAGACATCGTCGGCAAGCAAGTGAATCTTGCGGTACGCCGTCTTGAAAACGGATTTTTGTACCTTCTCAATAACGAATCGGCCGCGGAGGATACGGTGAGCGTAAGCTTCCGTGAGCACACAAACGTGTATGAGCTTGACGCGGTACACGGAGCGCTTTATGCGTTTGACGGTCGGCCGTTTTCGCTGGCGTCGGGAGAGGGAAAGGTCTTTTTTGTAACCGACGATGTGCTGGATGCCAAGTCCCGAACGGCTGTTGGGGAAACATCGGTTGCGATCACGGAATTTGAAGTGAAACGCGTGAGATCCTTTGTGATCGGCAAGGCGGATTTTGAAAGCCATGAGATTGACGAGCCTTACCGTGCCGTTACCCCCGGTGACCTTTGCGAGGTCTTCGGTGCGGATTTCTCGGGCGAGGCGCTTTACCGTATTCGGTTTTGTTTGGACCGTGTTCCGCAAAACGGTGTGGAGATCGATCTTGGGTGTGTGGGGTATAGCTGTGACGTGACGCTGAACGGTCATAGCATCGATACCCTTTGCTTTGCGCCGTATCGGTGCCATGTGGAGAATACGGCGCTTGTCGAGGGCGAGAATGAACTTTTGGTGCGTGTTGCCAATACGGCGGCCAATCAGTATGTGGCGGCTACCTTTATTGACGAGCTTCCAGCAAACGTGGTCGGCCCGTATCACGCCATCGCGAAGCAATTTGAAAGGGAATCGCTTCCGAGCGGACTTTTGTCGCCCGTTATCCTTCGCTATTGATATAAAAAAGTGCTCGACTCGGAGGCGGGGGCCGCCTTGAGCAGATTGATGGCGTCAAAAATACTACGAACGGGAATAAGCGTAATGCCAAGGTCACCTTTTAGCTTTTCGTAGCTTCGGTGGGGAATCACGGCGCGCGTAAAGCCCAGGCGGGCCGCTTCCTTTAAGCGTTGCTCCAAATTGGAGACCGCACGGCATTCACCCGCAAGACCAAGCTCACCGATGGCAATGAGGTCATCGGGAACGATGCGGTCGGTGATCGAGGAGATAAGCGCAAGCGCCACCGCCAAGTCCACCGCAGGCTCGGAAAGTCGCAAGCCGCCGATGACGTTGAGGAACGCGTCGTGCGCAGAGAAACGAAGTCCCAGCCGCTTTTCCAGCACCGCAGTAATGAGGCAGAGCGTGTTATAATCCACGCCGCTTGCCGTTCGTCTGGGAGAGGTAAGCACCGATTTTGTGACGAGTGCCTGTATCTCGGCAATGATCGGGCGTGTACCCTCCATCGTGCATACGGCGCAGTTGCCCGACGTGTTTTTCGGGCGGCCCGACAGAAGCATTTCCGACGGATTTTCCACCTGCTCAAGTCCCTTGTCGGTCATTTCAAAAACGCCGATCTCGTTGGTTGGGCCGTAACGGTTTTTGATGGCGCGGATGATGCGGTAGGTCTGTTGCTTTTCGCCTTCAAAATAGAGAACGGCATCCACCATATGCTCCAGCACCTTGGGGCCGGCAATGCTGCCTTCTTTATTTACATGACCGACGAGAATGACCGAGATTCCTTCGCCTTTTGCCTTTTCAATAAAGGAGAGCGTACATTCCTTGACCTGCGTGATGCTTCCGGGAGCTGACGCGATCTTATCGTTAAATACCGTTTGGATCGAGTCCACGATCAGAATATCGGGCTTTACCTTGTCGGCCTGTGCCAGAATACCGCCCACGTTGGTTTCGGCAAGAATAAAGAGATCGTTTCCCTTGACATCAAGACGTTCAGCGCGAAGCTTAAGCTGTCCGTAGGACTCCTCGCCCGAGATATAAAGAACCTTTCGGTTTTGACCGAGAATGTCCGAAATCTGCATAAGAAGCGTGGATTTTCCGATGCCGGGCTCGCCTGCGAGAAGCACGACGGAGCCGTTTACAAGTCCACCGCCAAGCACGCGGTCAAGCTCGCCAAGGCCTGTGGCCGAGCGCATAAAGCTCGGGAGCTCAAGCTCCTTGTAGGGTATGGCCTCGCCCGAAAGCGCGCTCACGCGCTTCACGGTGGAAGACGAGGACGGAGAGGCTTCCACAACGTCCTCCACAAAACTGTTCCATTCGCCGCAGGAGGGGCATTTTCCCAACCATTTTGGGCTTTTATATTCGCACGAACTACAGATATAGACGGTTTTAAGTCCCTTCATCCGTTCTCTCTCCTTTGAAAAAATACACTTTTATTATACATCTTGAAATGCATTTCGTCAAGGGAAAAAAGAAAAATGACAACCTCTATGTCTTGACATATTGCGAATGTTGTGATAAAATCGCAAGAAATGAAGGAATTAAAGGAGTATGGATATGCACGAGGGACACAGAAGCAGAATGCGAGAAAAATTTTTAAAAAACGGCGGCGAGAGTTTTTTGCCGCATGAAATTTTAGAGATGCTTTTGTTTTTCGCGATTCCACGCAGTAATACGAATCCGATCGCCCATGAGCTGATCCAAAAATTCGGTTCACTTTCCGGTGTTGGAGCGGCCGATTATGAGGCGTTAAAATCGGTTGACGGTATCGGGGACAATGCCGCTTTACTTATCAAAGTTATTGAGGCCTACAAGATCGCCTGTTTGCAGGATCCGCAAAGAAACACGGTTCGATTTGATAAGATCGCGGTTGCCCGTGAATTTGGTATGGCCATGCTTGGCGGATATTCGGAGGAGCGTTTCGGCGCACTTCTTTTAGACAATCAGTTGCGGAAGATCGATTTCGTTATGCTGAAGATCGGCACGGTAAATCATGTGCCGTTTGATCTGGCGGAGCTTTACCGTCACTGCCTCGGAAAATCAGCATCTGCCGTCATCTTGTATCATAATCATCCAAACGGTATCGCCGTCCCGTCGCGAGACGACGTCAATCTGACCTACCAGATCGAATCCAAGCTTGCGGATATCAACGTCTGCTTACTCGAGCATTTCGTGGTTACGCTCAACTCTTGCACGGCTATACTTTACGCACAAGGTAGCACTATGGGTAATATGGCTACAAGAGGACGTGTAGAGAAGACAATGCTGGAGGATTTCTACCGTAACTGAAATGTCTTATGGAAAAAGGCTCTCTGCAATGCTTTGGGCGATGACGAGGGCAAGCTGCTTTTGATATTCCTCGCTTGCCAAGCGTTCGGCCTCGGCGTCGTTTGACAAAAAGCCGCACTCGATCAAAATAGCCGGCTTCTCCAATCGGTCAAGAAGATAGATGGAGGAGGTGGCTTTTTTGATTTTTCTCTGATTTTCTCCGTCCAAATAATTTCGGGTGTTTTCCTGAACGGCCGAGGCCAGCGTTTGGGAGAGGGGATGATTGGGTGAATAATAGACCTGAAGTCCCCGGTATTGCTTTTGCGGAAAGGCATTCATATGTATGCTGACGAAGACCGCATTTTCGCATTCGCGTGCGATCTTCAGCCTTGCTGCGAGGTCCAAGATCTTTTTGCGCCCTTGATAGTTTTCGTTTCGGTCGTAGAGTAGAATATCCTCGGTGCGCGTGTAGACCACCGAAATGCCGCAGCGCTCAAGATATGCGCCGATATCCGTCGTGATGGCGAGATTCAGTTCTTTTTCGAGAATGCCGCCGACCGAGGAAGCACCGCCGTCCTCGCCACCGTGACCTGCGTCGAGAACGACGGTGTAGTTCTGTTTGCCGATCACGCTCTTTTCTTTTGCGCGGGAAAAGGATGCACCAAGCAGACAAAAGAGCGAAAGCAAGAGCGAAAAGATGAGCGAAAGGGCAACGAAGCCGATGGCGTTGTGCGTTTTTTTCTTCATACGGGTTCCTCCAAGACAAGAATTTGCGATGCTCCTAAAGTAAAAAATACATTGGAGTTGTTGACTTTTTATAAGAATAGAGGTATAATAAATAATATATAGTTTTTTGGAGGTTTTTATGAGTAAAAAAATCATAGAGCTTTCTTCCAGGCAAAAATTATGGCTTTCGATTCTCGCGGCGGTTGCCCTGCCTTTTGCGGTGCTTATTTGCGGCGTCGGCGAGATCTATCTCAATAACAGTGCGGAATTTTTGTTCGTGCTTTCGGATTTTTGGCCGCTCTCGATCGGTCTTGGTATTGCGATCTTCGCTGTTTTGGCGCTTGTGCTTCGCTTTTTGAAGGGAAAGGCGTTTCACGTCGTGTTCTCGCTTCTTGTGTGGTTGGCACTTATGAGCTATGTGCAAGGAAGCTTTTTGAATTTCGGCATGAATTCGCTGGGGGCAGATGAGCTTGCGGGCGGTGTTGGCATAGGGCTCGTGATCCTCGATCTTGCAATCTGGCTTCTCACGGGTGTTGGCTTCGTCTTGGCGGCCCTATTGGTGCGCGATAAGCAAACGCTCGGCATGCTTGCCACGGTGGCACTCGTTATGGTGATCGCCGTGCAGGCGGTCAATTTGGCACTTGCCTTCGTGGGAAGCGAGGAAAAAGAGAAGACCGAAACCGTGCTTACCACCGAAAATATGTTTGAGGTCTCCGAGGGCGACAACGTGATCGTTTTCCTCTTGGATCGCTTTGATATTTATTATTATCAAAAACTCTTGGAGCAGGAACCTGACTTCTTTGATGGGCTGGACGGCTTCACCTTTTATGACAACAATATTTCCCTGTATTCCCGCACCTATCCGTCGGTGACGTATATGCTGACGGGGGTGGAAAATTCCTTCCGAAATACGCGCGAAAAATATTTTGAGAGCGCATACGCTGACTCGCCCTTTTTCCGTGACCTGAAGGACAATGGCTACAAAATCAACCTGTATACCTCGGCCTATTACGCGTACGATGACGCCTCGGTGTTCGGTGATGCGGTGGATAACGTCTCGTGCTATCAGGATTATGTGATCGAAGGCAGGATGAAGCTTGTCGGAAAAATGGCGCAGCTTGTGCTTTACCGCTACGCGCCGCTTGGGGTGAAGGATATGATCCAAGTCAGTTCGGCCGATTTTGGTGGATTTATCTCCTTTGATACCGACAACGATTACGGGCAGTACGTGATGAACGATGCGGAGACCTACCGCCTTTTCCGCGAGAGCGGTCTTACGACGCAAAAGGAAAAGAACACCTTCACCTTTTTGCATCTCAACGGTTGCCACTCGCCCTATACTATGGACGAACACGGAAACGCGATTCCGAGCAACAACTATGCCTCGGCGGCAATCCCTGCGCTCAAGGGATGCTTTAAGCTGATCTACGAATATATCGAACAGTTAAAGGCTCTCGGTCTTTACGAGGACGCCACCATCATCATCACGGGCGACCATGCGCGCGCGATGGATGATACCGTGGACGTGGAGGGAGCGCGTGTGACGGCGCTTTTCGTTAAGGAGAGCGGCTCGCACGGCACACCGTTGGCCTATTCCTCGGCACCTGTTTGTCAAGAAAATCTGCGTGCCGAGATCGTGAAGTCGGCAGGCCTCAAAACCCAAAACGACTACGGCGCGGCCTTTTCGGATGTTGATGAGAACGCCGATATCGTTCGCAAATACTATTTCGAAAAATCCAACGGCGATAAGGATGAGATCGTGGTCTACCATATCGAAGGGGATGCCAAAAACTTTGCCAATTGGACGCTCCACGAGCGCCTTGTGATCGGTGAGATTTATAAATAGGAGGGGCTATGCTGGATAATCTGATGTATTATATCTGTGTTCCTCTCGGTTGGCTGATGAAGCAGTGTTGGCTTTTGGTAGGAAACTACGGCGTTGCCATTCTGCTTTTCACGCTGCTTTCCAAGATCGTCATTTTGCCCGTTACCGTATGGGTACACAAGAATTCGATCAAGATGGTGCGAATTCAACCCGAGATCAATTTTTTGAAGGCAAAATATTATGGAGATCTGGACACCGTTGCCGCCGAGCAGTCGAAGCTTTTTAAGCGTGAGAAATACAGCCCCGCAGCTTCGATTGTTTCGCTGATTCTTCAGCTTTTCCTTTTGTCGTCAATCATTGCGATTATTTATCACCCCTTGACCTATCTGCTTGGCGTTTCGCCCGAAACGGTGTCGGCGCTTGCCGAGGTCTACGGCATCGAGCAGGGAATCTCCTCCACGGAAATTTTGATCGTGGAGGCGGTGAAATACCGCTCCATGACACCGAGTGGATTTTCGGTCGAGCTTATGCAGTCGATCGCTGCTTTGGATTTTGGCTTTCTCAGCTTTAATATTTCCGAGGTCGCATCCCAGACGCTTGGAAAAAATCTTTTGATCCCTCTTTTGGCGGGAATCTCCTCGTGGATCCTTTGTGTGTCGCAAAACGCACTCAACCCACTTCAGCACGAGCAGGGCAAGTGGAACAAATACGGCATGATGGTCTTCTCGGTCGGACTTTCGCTGTATCTCGGCTTTTTCGTGCCGGCGGGCATCGTGATCTATTGGGTGTTCAGCAATCTCTTTTCGGTTGTGCAGCAGGTGCTTTTAAATCTTGCCATAAACCCCAAGAAGCACATTGATTATGAGGCCTTGGAAAAGAGCCGCGAGGCGCTTGCCGCTATCGAAGCCCTTGAGGTCAAGGACGAGCGTTTTGCCGAAAACAAGCGGCGTGAGCGCGCCGACTATAAGCGCTTTTTCGGCGTAGTCAACAAACACGTGGTGATCTATTCCGAAAAGAGCGGCTTTTATAAGTATTTTGAAGATATCATCCGTGAGCTTTTGGAACGCTCCAACCTGCATATTCACTATGTTACGAGCGATCCCGACGACGTGATCTTTTCGGTGGCCGAGAAGGAGCCGCGTATCCGCACATACTATATTGGCAATAAAAAACTGATTACGCTCATGATGCGTATGGAGGCCGACATCGTTATGATGACGACTCCAGACCTGGATAAGTATTACATCAAGCGTTCTCTTGTACAAAAGGATATTGAATATATCTATATTCCGCACGATCCGATGAGTGCGCACATGGGCTTCCGCGAAAACGCGCTTGACGCGTTTGATACGATTTTCTGTACGGGACCGCATATCGAGCGCGAGGTGCGAGCAACCGAGCGCGTATACGGTCTGCCCCCCAAAAAGCTGGTACACTTCGGCTATCCGCTTGCTGAAAAGCTGATCGCGGCGCACGAAGGTGAGGAAAGCCTTACGGAAGGCGACCGAAAGCAGATCTTGATCGCGCCCTCGTGGCAGGAGGACAATCTGCTGGATAGCTGCATTGATGCACTTTTGGAGGGGCTCTTGTGCGATGAATATCGCATCATCGTCCGTCCGCATCCCGAATACGTCAAGCGCTACGGCGAGAAAATGCGCGCGCTTACCGAGCGGTATGCCGACCGCGTGGGCGACGGCCTTGTGTTTGAACTTGATTTTTCAAGCAATCGCTCGATCTGGTCTTCCGATCTGCTCGTTACCGATTGGTCGGGTATTTCGCTGGAATTTTGCTTTGCTACCAAGCGTCCCGCGCTTTTCGTCAATACGCAAATGAAGGTAGAAAACCCGAATTGGCAGAAGATCGATTGTATTCCCGTTGAAATTTCTCTCCGCAATACAATTGGCGTGGCGCTGGAGAAGGACGAGCTTTCGCGTGTGGGCGAGACGGTGCGCCGTCTTCTTGAAAATCCCGACGAGTATGCCGACAAGATAAGAGAGGCGTTAGACGCGCATTTCTACAATCAAGGAAGTGCGGCACGGGCGGGAGCTTCATATGTTTTGGAATGTCTCATGGAGAAACGAAAGAAAAACAAAGGAGATAAATCATGAAAAAATCAAGAATTCTTATGACGCTTCATTTGGCGCTCTGGCTTGCGGTGGGCTTTACCTTGCAGGCGGCGGCTTATATTGATCCGAGCGTCGTTTCGAGCCTTCTCGTTTCGGTGGCGGGGGCTGTGGTTGCCTGTAGCGCGGCTTTCTTTATCGTATGGCGTAAGCTGAAGAATAAAGTATCCAAAAGTCTCGGCATTGACGAAAATGCGGGCAAAGAGGTCGAAGAAGATCTTGTTATTAAGGAAGATAATGAAGAAAAATAATGTCGAAAGGTGCGACGGCTTTTGGCCGTCTGCACTTGTTTTCGACGTACTTTTCAAAAGACTTGGTATATGATATATTTATCAAATCAAGAGGTGTGAATAATGGACGAAAACGTAAAATCTTTATATGAAAAATGGAAGATGGCGGTCGAAAACGACAAGGCACTTTTGGACGATCTTACGGGAATTTCCGACGAGGAAATCTTTGACCGCTTTTACCGCGAGCTCGATTTCGGCACCGCGGGGCTTCGTGGTGTTCTCGGTGCGGGGACCAACCGCATGAATCTTTACACGGTGGCGCGCGCCTCCACGGGTGTAGCAAAGTGTATCGTGGGCAACAAAAAGAAAGTATGCAGTATCGCTATTGCTTACGATAGCCGAAACAATTCCGAGCTTTTTGCCAAAACGGCGGCCGCGGTTTACGCCGCCAACGGTATGCACGTTTATATCTACCCCGAGCTTATGCCGACGCCCGCACTTTCTTACGCGGTACGAAATCTGCATTGCGACGCGGGCGTGGTGATAACGGCAAGCCACAATCCTGCCAAATATAACGGCTATAAGGTTTACGGAGAGGACGGTTGTCAGATTACCGAGGCCGTAGCCGCGCAAATTCTCGAAAAAATCAAGGAGACGCCTTATTTTGAGGAGATCCCAAGCTTTGAGAAGCTTTTGGGCGAGGGACGGATCGAGTATATTTCGAAGGAATTGACCGACGCGTATATTTCGGACGCGGTTGCTTGCGCACGCGCGGAACGCGAGGGCGAGAGAGTACTCAAGGTCGTTTATACGCCGCTCAACGGCGCGGGACTCAGGTGCGTGACCGAGGCCTTGGCAAAATGCGGCTTCTCGGACGTTACGGTGGTTCCCGAGCAGGAAAACCCCGACGGCAATTTCCCGACCTGTCCCTATCCGAATCCCGAAATCAAGGAGGCACTCGCTTTGGGTCTCGATTTGATGCAAGAGACGGGGGCAGACCTGTTGCTTGCCACCGATCCCGACTGTGATCGCGTGGGAACGGCAGTTCCCGTGGGGGATTCTTACCGCTTGATTTCGGGCAACGAAATGGGCGTGCTTCTTCTCGACTATATTTGCCGCGAAAAGCTTGCAGCAGGTAAGATGCCGAAGGAGCCGATGGCGGTCAAGACCGTCGTGACCACCGATATGACCTACGCGGTGGCGAAGAAGTACGGCCTTCGCATCGTGGACGTTCTGACGGGCTTTAAGTATATCGGCGAGCAGATCGCGCTCTTGGAGGAGGTCGGCAAGGAGGAGAATTATCTTCTTGGCTTTGAAGAAAGCTATGGCTATCTTTGCTCGGGCTTTGTTCGTGACAAGGACGGCGTTTCCACCTCGGTGCTGATCTGCGAGATGGCGGCCTTTTATAAGGCACAGGGCAAAACGCTTGGCGACCGCATGAACGAGCTTTACGCCGAATTCGGCACCTATCGCAACTTTGTGGATAACTTTGCCTTTGAGGGAAGCGTAGGCATGGAGAAGATGCTCGGCATCATGACCTCGCTCCGCGAAAATCCGCCACAAGAGATTTTGGGGCATAAATTGCTTCAGGTAAACGACTACCTGACGAGCGAGAGTGTTTCGCTTGAAACGGGCGCAAAGGAAAAAATAGACCTCCCCAAGTCCAACGTTTTGAAATTCGTTTACGACGGCGGACTTGGCATCATCGCACGTCCCTCGGGAACCGAGCCCAAGCTGAAGATCTACTACACGGTAAAGGCCGACTCGGATGCTTTGGCCGAGGAGCTTGAGCAAAGCCTTGCGGGCAAGGGCGGTGCATTTGCTTCGCTTGTGATTGCGTAAAAAAATAAAAAATCCTGTCTGACATTTCAGACAGGATTTTTTTGTTACTTATTTTCGTTGAAAAAATCAAGCTGCTCTTTGGCGTCTTTTTTGCGGAAGGGAATGCCGAGATGCTCGTAAGCCAAGCGTGTGACGCAACGGCCGCGCGGTGTGCGCGAAAGAAAGCCGATCTGCATGAGATAAGGCTCGTAAACGTCCTCGATGGTCACGGCTTCTTCACCGATCGTAGCGGCAAGTGTTTCAAGACCCACGGGGCCGCCGTCGTAAAAGTCGATGATGGCCTTGAGCATACGGCGGTCGGTGTTATCAAGGCCGAGCGCGTCGATCTCAAGCTGACCGAGTGCGTAGTTGGCAATGTCGGCGTCAATGATACCCGTCCCCTTGACCTGTGCGTAGTCGCGCACACGCTTGAGGAGTCGGTTGGCAATACGGGGCGTGCCGCGCGAACGTGAGGCAATCTCAAAGGCACCGTCTTTCGTGATCTCAAACTCCAAAATACCCGCGCTTCGCTTGACGATGGTGGCAAGCTCCTCGGGCGTATAAAGCTCAAGCTTTAAAAGCAGACCGAAGCGGTCGCGGAGCGGGGTGGTAAGCTGACCGGCACGCGTGGTCGCGCCGATGAGAGTAAACTTTGGCAGATCAATGCGGATGCTTCGTGCCGATGGGCCTTTTCCTATGATGATGTCAAGGGCATAGTCCTCCATGGCGGG
>JAZTWS010000124.1:0-5170 GCA_045636005.1 Eubacteriales bacterium
TTGCCGCGAAGAATCGTTGCGGCAGCAACAGCGGTCTTACCCATGGGCTTACCTGCTGCGTCGATCACGTACCACTTGCGCTCGATGGTCTCTTTTTTTGCCATGAATGTGGACATTTTTGCATTCTCCTTCATAATTTTCCGTCTTTTCAAAAAGACGCTTTCTTTTTTGACTTGCCTATTATATCACGCCAAATCCAATCTGTCAATACCTTTTTTGAAAAAAGTTCGAATATTTTAATCTGGCTATTCACTATCTCGTTTTTTCTCTCGTTTTCTCGTTTTTTCACACACAATGCTCACGAATTATTTTTGTAATATTTTGCCTCCCACTCCCATATTCTTTAGCAGAATAACGAAAAGCAAGGAGAAGTTTATGAGTGCAAATTCGTACAAACCCGAAGGCGCGCGCTTGGGAAGCGCGGAAAACCGAGAATATCTATCCTCACTCCAAGGACTTGAAAAAGCCATGCTCTGCGGCAAAATTTTAGAGGCACCCGTTTTGTTATGTGACGGCAAAATGCGTCTGCATCTTGACCTTGGCGGCATCACGGGCATCATGGAAAAGGAGGAGGTCGTCTATTCCCCCGACGGCGCACCCGTCAAGGACATTGCCGTGATCACGCGGGTCGGCAAGCCAATCTGTTTTAAGGTCTTGGGAATCGAAAATCAGGGTGGAAAACCCGTGGCGCGTCTCTCGCGGCGCGACGCCCAGCTTGAGTGCATACATAATCATATAAGCGGTCTGCTCTGCGGCGACATTCTCGAGGCGCGCGTGACGCATCTGGAAAGCTTCGGAGCCTTCGTCGATATCGGCTGCGGCATCGTTTCGCTCCTCTCCATCGACTGCATCTCGGTCTCGCGCATCGCGCACCCCTCCGAGCGTCTCGCGGTCGGTATGCCGATCTTCACCATCGTGAAAAGCATCGACCGCATCGGCGGCCGCATCTTCGTTTCCTGCCGCGAGCTTCTCGGCACTTGGGAAGAAAACGTGTCAAAATTTGAGGTGGGACAGACCGTGGCGGGCGTCATACGAAGCGTGGAGCCTTACGGCGTCTTCGTGGAGTTGGCACCCAATCTTGCGGGGCTGGCCGAGCCGCGCGGCGAGGGCTTTGCCCATGCGCCGCAGGACATGATCGGGCAATTTGCCGCCGTCTACATCAAAAATATCATCCCCGAACGCATGAAGATCAAGCTGGTACTCGTGGACTCCTATCACGGCGAAGCCCGGCGTATGCCACTCGAATATTTCATCGACGGCAATACCTGTCCGCATCTTGACTATTGGCGCTATTCCCCCGAGTGCTCGCCTAAAATTATAGAAACCGTGTTTGAAAAGCTATAAATATTCTACCATTTCAATTTATACGAAAAGGCGGAGCCGTTGGGCTCCGCCATATGTGTTTTTCGTTATTCTTTCAAGATTAGACGCAGCCCTGAGCCTTCATAGCCTCGGCAACCTTGATAAAGCCTGCGATGTTTGCGCCTGCTACCAAGTCATCGCCAAGTCCGTAGTCGTTTGCTGCCTTCACGGAGTTTTCGAAGATGTTCTTCATGATCATGTGAAGCTTCTCGTCAACCTCCTCAGCCGTCCAAGAGTAACGCATGGAGTTCTGCGACATCTCAAGACCCGAAACGGCAACGCCACCTGCGTTAACTGCCTTCGAGGGAGCCACGATCACGCCGTTCTCCTTGAGGTATGCGATAGCCTCGTTGGTCGTGGGCATATTGGAAACCTCAACGTAGTACTTCACGCCGTTGGCAACGATCTTCTTGGCCTCTTCCATACCAACCTCGTTCTGCGTAGCGCAAGGCATGATGATGTCGACCTTCGTGCCCCAAGGCTTTTCCTTGGCGAAGAACTTCACGCCAAACTTGTCGGCATAATCCTCCACGCGATTGCGGCAGGATGCGCGCATCTCAAGCATGAAATTGATCTTCTCGGGGGTGTTTACACCGTCGGGATCGTAAATATAACCGTCGGGACCCGAAATGGTCACGACCTTACCGCCAAGCTCGGTGATCTTCTTAACCGTACCCCAAGCCACGTTACCGAAGCCCGAAACCGCAAAGGTCTTGCCCTCGATATCGTCACCGAAATGCTTGAGCATCTCGCAGGTGTAGTAAACGGCACCAAAGCCCGTAGCCTCGGGACGAATGAGCGAGCCGCCGTAAGGAATTCCCTTACCCGTAAGAACGCCCGTGAACTCGTCACGAAGTCTCTTGTACTGACCGAAGAGGTAACCGACCTCACGCGCACCAACGCCGATGTCGCCTGCGGGAACGTCGGTATCGGGGCCTATGTACTTCTGAAGCTCGGTCATGAAGCTCTGGCAGAAGCGCATAACCTCGCCCTCGCTCTTGCCCTGCGGATCGAAGTCCGAGCCGCCCTTACCGCCGCCCATGGGGAGAGAGGTAAGAGAGTTCTTGAAGGTCTGCTCGAAGCCGAGGAACTTGATGATGCTCTCGTTGACAGAGGGATGGAAACGCAGACCGCCCTTGTAGGGACCGATCGCACTGTTGAACTGGATACGGAAACCGCGGTTTACCTGAACCTTGCCATTGTCGTCAAGCCACGGCACACGGAACTTGATGATTCGCTCGGGCTCAACCATTCTCTCGACAACACCGGTCTCGACGAAGTCGGGGCGTGCCTCAAGAACGGGCTCGATCGACTCAAGCACCTCTTTCACCGTCTGGTGAAATTCAGGCTCGTTGGGGTTTCTTTTGATAACTCTTTCCATAAGGTCATTAAGATATGCGCTCTTAAACATAGTTTGCTTCCTCCTGCGCAAAAAATTTATCCATTTTAAGATGTTATCATTTTAGCATTTTTCTCTTTTCTTGTCAATAAGTTTTGATATTTTTTTGCAAGTCTTCTGCCAAAAAATTGCATTTTTCGCGCGCAGGTTCTTATCTTTTTCGGAAAAGCGGTAGACAAATGCCAAAAAACATGGTAAAATATTGTAAATACAATATAAGGAGAGATACATCATGTCTCAAAGTTATTCCTTGAACGGCACGTGGTTCGTCGATTATCTTTCGGGCGAGACTTACCATTCCGATGTCATGCCCGAGTTTGAGACCGACCGAAACGGCTACAGTGACTCGGTCACCAAGCTCGCCGTTCCGTCTTATTGGGAGGACTGCCTTGATGTCTTCCGCACCACCGCGCTTCACGCCAAGCTGAATTGGAATCCCGAATATACACTTCTGCGCTATCCCCATGCGGGCTACTCGCCCGATATGCAGCTTCCCAACCCCGTTGGCAGCTTTTTGTACAAGCGCAAATTTACGCTGGAGCGCGAGCCCTCTTTGGCACAAAGCGCCCTACTTTACGTCGGCGGCGTGCAAAACACGCTCTCCGCGTGGATCAACGGCGTATATCTCGGACGGCACGAGGGATATTCCTGCGAATTTTCACTTCCCGTCCCCAAGGATATCCTTCTTAACGGCGAGAACAATATCACGCTCGTCGTTTCCAACACGCGCTTTGGCGGGTACGACGGCAACGCCGTTTCGGGCCTCACCACGCGTGCCTCGAACAATTACACGGGCGGTATCTGGGGCGACGTAGAGCTTCGCGTTTTCGACGACGGACTGCGCGACGCTTGGGTGTCCACCGCCAAGGATCTTTCGACCTTCACCGTAAAGCTTGACGGTGCCGAAGCCAAGGAAAAGACCGTCCGCATCTACGACGGCAAAAAACTTCTTGACGAGGTGGTGGTCGCAGCGGGCGCGAGCGAGGCTACGATCTCCACTGCAAAATACGAGCTTTGGAGCCCGAGCGCACCGAAGCTTTATACCGTTACCGTTTCCACCGAAAAGGACAGCGCCACCTGCCGCTTCGGCATTCGCCGCCTGACCTCCGAGGGAAACCGCCTGTATTTCAACGGCGATCCTTACTTCTTCCGCGGCATCTGCGAGCATTGCTACCATCCCATCACGGTGCATCCCACGCGCGAGAAGACCTATTACCGAAACGCTCTCCGCAAGCTGAAGGCGCTTGGCTTTAACTCGATCCGCTTCCACACCCACGTCCCCATGCCCGCATACGCCGAGGCAGCCGACGAGCTTGGATTTGTGATCGAGGTCGAAACGCCCAATAATACAAGTCAGGCCGAGTGGCAGGATATCGTAAAGGCCTGCCGCCGCTACGCCTCGGTCTGCGCCTACTCCTCGGGCAACGAAATGCTCATCGACGAGGCCTATATCGAGCATCTCCGCGGATGCGCCGCCATCGTACACCGCGACAGTGACTCGCTCTTCTCTCCCATGTCCGCGATGCGCGGCGTCGAGTACTTCGACTATGGCGACTGCAAGGTCGACAAGCCCTTTCCGCACAATCCCAAGCGATTGGCCGCACTTGACGAGTTCTGCGATATGTACAACAGTTATTCCTTGGGACAGACAAGCTACCGCTCCGAGTCGGGCGATTCCGCGCTCTTAAACGAGAGAAACGCGCTTTACAAGCGTCCCGTTCTCAGCCACGAGATCTGCATTCACGGCACCTATTGCGACCTCTCGCTCATGGACAGATACGAGGGAACGCGCATTGGCGAGACCGCCTTTATGTCTTCGGTAAAGGAGCATCTTGCGGACGTTGGTCTTCTTGACCGCGCCCACCTCTATTACCGCAATTCCTCGGCTTGCCAGAGCCTTTTGCGCAAGCACTGCTTTGAGACCATTCGCCGCACCGACAACATCGCGGGCTACGATTTCCTTGGCGATATCGACACGCATTGGCACACCTTTGGCTACTGCGTAGGTATGATGAACGAATTTTACGAGATGAAGCCGGGCGAGACCGCGCAAAACGTGCGCCGCTACAACAGTGACACCGTGCTTTTGGCCGATCTTAAACGGATCCCCAATTACGAGGCAGGTGAGAAGCTTTCGGTTCCCCTTCTCGTTTCGCACTACGGCAAGCCCATAGAGAAAGCCACGCTCCGCGTCGTAATCCGCGCAGGTGAGCGCGTGCTTCTTCGCCGCGAGATCCGCGTCGGTGCTTTGGAAAGCGGAAAGATCACCGCGCTTTATACGCTGGAGACCTTTATGCCGCGCGTGACGGTACCCCAAGCACTCACGCTCGCCGTTTCGCTCGCGGGCGGTGATACCGATGCCGAAAACGAGTGGACGCTTTACGTCTTCCCGAAGGCCGCAAAGAAGCT
>JAZTWS010000125.1:0-5963 GCA_045636005.1 Eubacteriales bacterium
CCTCTCCGCTCACCGCCAAAAAGACCGTAGGCAATGCAAGAGCGCATATCGGGCATGGACATCTGCGCAATGACGCTGTTATCAATATATTCCACCATGGAATGAATTATACTCTCGCGATGAATGATGGCGTCGATCTTATCCATCTCGATGCCAAAAAGCCTTGACGCCTCAATCAGCTCAAAGCCCTTATTCATTAGCGTAGCACTATCGATGGTAATCTTTGCCCCCATCGACCACGTGGGATGTGCCAACGCCATTTCCACCGTCACGTCACGAAGCTCTTCTTTCTTTTTACCGAAAAAAGCGCCGCCCGATGCCGTTACGATCAAACGCTTGACGTCGGCCTTCTTCCCTGCCGCAAGGCATTGGTGGATGGCACAATGCTCGCTATCCACGGGTGTGAGGCGCGTACCGCGTTCCTTGACAGCCGCCATTACGATCTCGCCCGCCACAACCAGCGATTCCTTATTGGCAAGTGCCAAGGCCTTGCCGCTTTGAATGGAGGCAAGCGTGGGAGAAAGTCCCGCCTCACCGAGAACGGCGTTGAGCGTGACCTCGGCGTCGCTTGCAGCAATCATTTCCTCAATGCCCGACGCACCGCCAAACACCTTGATATCGGTGTCGGCCAGACGAAGTCGCAAACTTTTTGCCGCATCCTCGTCAGCCATCGCGCAAAAGATAGGCTTAAATTCCCGCGCCTGCTCGGCCACGCGCTTATCGTTTTGGTTTGCACAAAGCGAAACGATACGGCTTCCCGTCTGTCTCGCTACGTCGATCGCCTGCTCGCCGATGGATCCCGTCGAACCGAGCAGATCGAAGCTTACTTTGTTTTCCATCATAAAATCAACCTATTGCCGCGAAGACGGTGGATATCTCGTTGAGTATGAAAAGCACCGTCGAAACCGCCAAGATCGAATCAAAGCGGTCGAGCATTCCTCCGTGGCCCGGCAAAATCTTGCCGTAATCCTTTATTTGATAGTGACGCTTTACTGCCGACATCGAAAGATCTCCGATCTGCGAGACGACAGAAACCACCACGCCATAGACAAAAAGAAGAAAATAATTAAAATCGGTATCAATATGCAACCAATGGCGCAAAAGAAAACCATACAAAACGAAGGAAAGTCCACAGAAAAGAATACCGCCAATACTTCCCTCCACCGTCTTTTTGGGACTGATCTGCGGAATCAGCTTATGCTTGCCGAAGAGTCTGCCGCAAAAGTATGCAAAAGAATCGGTGATCCACGCACCCGCAAAAATCAGAAGATATGTATACTTGCCAAGCTCGTCATAATAACGCAAAAACAAAATCGAGCAATAGGCACAGATCACATAAAAGCAAAGGAATGCGGCCGTAGAAAGCTCGGGAAGCGAAATATGCTCCGACCAAAAAACAGCCACGGCAAGAAGCCACAAAACGCAAAGCAAAATGCACGGGATTGCCACACGCAAAAAGGAAAGATGATTCCCCGCAAAATATACATACATGGGAAGACCTGCCGCAAACAACAGAAACGGCACGGATATGGCAGGCTTCTCATGAAGCTTCACGCAGCGCAGCATTTCAAAAACCGAGATAACCGAGCAGAGCGCCATCGCAAAGCCGAATACCCACGTATCCGAAAAAATCAAAAACGGCAAGAACGCAGCCAGTGCAACAAGCCCTGTAATCACTCTTGTTTTCATATAACCCTCTCCCTCACTCAAACGCCACCAAAGCGTCTTTTTCTCGAATAAAAGCTCTCAATCGCCCGATCCAGCTCCGCCTCGTTAAAGTCGGGCCAAAGGACGTCGGTAAAATACAGCCCGGCATACGCCGCCTGCCACAAAAGGAAATTGGAAATACGCATATCGCCGCCTGTACGAATGATCAGGTCGGGATCGCCGCATTGCGAGGTATAAAGCGCGCCCGCAATATCCTCCTCGCTGACCTCACGTTTTCCGCTTGCCATAAGCGTTGAAAAGGCGTGCGCGATCTCACTTCGCCCCCCGTAATTGAAGGCAATATTCAAAACCAAAGGACGATCCTTGGTTCTCTCCTCGATCTTTTCAATGCGCGCCCGCAATTCCTCGTCAAAAACCGAAAGATCACCGATAAAGTGGAAATACGCCGGATATTTCTCGATATTTTTCTCGCACTCCTCCACATACTGCCGCAAAAGAGAGAGAATCGACTTCACTTCCTTTTCGGGACGCTTCCAATTTTCCGTCGAAAACGCATACACCGTCAAAGCGCGAAGTCCGATCTTACTGCAATATTCGACCGTCTTGCGAAAAGCATCGGCACCGTAGCGGTGTCCGATCTCGCGAGGAAGCCCTCTTTTTTTGGCCCATCTGCCATTTCCGTCCATAATGATGGCAATATGCGAAAGACGGCCGTCCGACAGAATCTTCACGTCTCTTCCCTCCGTTTTTGAAATCGGGGCTGACGCCTTGACGCCAGCCCATTTTCTACAAATCTAAGCTTTGTAGGTTAGATCTCCATAAGCTCCTTTTCTTTCTTCGCAGAAACAACGTCTACGTTCTTGATGTACTTATCGGTAACGTCCTGGATGGCCTTCTCGGCATCCTTCTGCTCGTCCTCGGTAAGCTCGCCGTCCTTCTTCATCTTCTTGGCAGCGTCCATCGCGTCGCGGCGAATGTTACGAATGGCAACCTTAGCGTCCTCGCCTTCCTTCTGCACGCGCTTGGTAAGCTCCTTACGGCGCTCCTCGGTAAGCTGCGGGAAAACAAGACGAAGCATCTTGCCGTCGTTTGCGGGGGTGATGCCTACGTCCGACGCAAGAATTGCCTTCTCGATCGCCTTCAAAGTCGAAGCGTCGTAGGGCGAAACGGTAAGCGTTCTCGAATCGGCAACGCGAATGTCTGCCATCGAGTTGATGGGCGTGGGCGAGCCGTAATATTCAAAGTTTACCTTCGCAAGAATAGCAGCGTTGGCTCTTCCCGCACGAACACTCTCAAGGTTCTCCTCATATGCCATGATGGATTTCTGCATTTTTTCTTCGTAAGGCTTGGTGTCAAATCTCATGTTTTGTTCCGATCAGATGTACTTCTCTGAATTCCTTTCTTTATATTGTATTATTTATGAATTTCGGTTCCAACGCTCTCGCCCATGACCACGCGATAAATGTTTTCGGGATCCTTGAGTCCAAAAGCGTATGCACGGATATCGTTTTCCATGCAGAAGGTCGTAGCAGAAAGGTCAAGTGCCTTGAGCTCCTTCTCCAAGACCTCTTTATAAGTAATGCTATCGTATTTTACGGCATCGGGACACTTCTTGGGGTCAGCCGAATAAATACCGTCGATATTCTTGGCCATCAGCACCACGTCTGCCTCGATCTCGGCCGCGCGAAGCACCGCCGCCGTATCGGTCGAGAAGTAAGGCGAGCCCGTGCCGCCGCCAAAAATCACAACGTTGCCCTCCTCCAAGAGACGAATGGCGCCGCTTGCCGAAAAGCTATCCGAAACGCCCTTCATGTCGATTGCCGTCATCACCCGGGTGGGAATTCCCATGCGCACGAAGGCGTCCTGCAAGGCAAGCGAATTGATCACCGTAGCAAGCATTCCCATCTGGTCAGCTCGCACGCGATTCATGTCCTCGCCCTGACGTCCGCGCCAGATGTTACCTGCGCCAACGATGACACCGATCTGCACGCCGCGATCGAGACACTTGCGGATCACGCCGCCGACCTCGCGGATAAAGTCGAAGGAAAGGATGCCATCCTCGGCGGAAAGAGCCTCGCCCGAAAGCTTTAAAAGGATTCTTTTATACTTGGGTTGTGTGTTTTCCATTGAAATCACCTCAATCGTTTATTATCCCTTTTATTTTACTACATTTTTGTAAATTTGTAAACAGTTTTTTTGTAAATATATCAATAATAAGAAAAAAGATGCGATCGCCGTATGGCGATCCCATCTTTTTAATCGTTTTTCACATGAACATCAAGCTGATCGAAGGGGATCTCGATGCCGTTCTTATCAAATTCGGTCTTAACCGACTCCAAAAGGTCAAAATTCACCGTCCAATAATCCGCTTGCTTTGTCCAAACTCTTGTAACAAGATTGATACTGCTTCCGCTATGCTCGGAAACACGGACGAAGGGGGCGGGATCCTTGAGAACGAGCTCGTGCGCCTCGCAAAGATCGAGAATGATCTTCTTTGCCTTTTCAAAATCATTGCTATAAGAAATCGAGAAGGTCAGCTCGACGCGGCGGGTATCCTTGATCGAATAATTCACCACCGATCCCGAGGAAAGCGTTCCGTTCGGAATATAGATCACCTTATTATCCGGCGTTCGAATTCTCGTGTGCGTGATATGTATATCCTCTACAGTACCCGAGTGACCTGCCGCCTCGATATAATCATCGATTCGGAAGGGGCGCGTTATAAGAATAAGTACGCCGCCTGCGATGTTGGATACTGCGCCGTTGACAGCGAGACCAAAGCAAACGCCAAAAGAGGCAACAAGCGCGGTAAGACCGCTGGTATCAATGCCAAGATAGCCAACCAGGCAAATCACAATGAGAACCTTAACGACGATTCTCAAAACGTACATAAGCGTCGAGGTGAGTGTTTTGTCGATCTTATGCTTCCCCTCAAGAAGCTTTTTTTCAAGCTTTCTCGTAAGCACGGTTGTGAGACGGAACGAGATCAACAAAAGAACAATAGCAATCAAAATCTTAATGCCCGTATTGGTTGCCCAGCCCACAATACTTGCCCAAATTGCATTCCAATCCATATTCTTTTCTCCTTTTTAATGGTCGTTTCAACTAAAACAAGGATTGACAATAAAAATTTACCGTCAATCCTTGTAGTGAAAATGAATGTATGCCGATTATCTATCGACTTACAGACCGCGCTTTACGTAATGCGTGTGAAGAAGCTCGTGAGCCTTGTGGCTATTGGGCTTCTCAAGGAATTCCTCGTAAAGAGCCTTAACCACGGGGTTCTCGTGCGACTTACGGAAAGCAAGCTTATTCTCATCGGCGTTGTAAAGAACAGCCGATCTCTTCGCAACAAGATCCACGTTGTTGCGTACCGAAGCGGGCTGCGTGGGCTGACCGCCACCGTTTACGCATCCACCGGGACAAGCCATGATCTCGATAAACTGAACATCAACCTCGCCTGCCTTGACCTTGTTAAGAAGCTCCTTGGCGTTCTTCGTGCCGGAGGTTACTGCCACCTTAAGCTCAACATCGCCAAGCTTATAGGTTGCGTAACGGATCTTCTCGGGACCACGAACGTCGGTGAACTCTACCTTCTCAAGCGGCTTGCCGAGAACGACCTCTGCAGCCGTACGGAGAGCAGCCTCCATAACACCGCCCGTAGCACCGAAGATCGCGCCTGCACCCGTACCGATACCAAAGGCATCGTCGTACATGCTATCCTCAAGGTCACGGAACTGAATGCCGGCCGTCTGGATCATTCTGCCAAGCTCACGCGTGGTAAGAGCAACGTCAACGTCGGGAACGCCTGCAGCAGCCTCGCCGTCACGTCCAACCTCGAACTTCTTCGCGGTACAAGGAATAGCCGATACCATGAAGATATTCTTGGGATCAAGTCCCTTCTTCTGTGCGTAGTAGGTCTTTACAAGCGCACCGAACATCTGCTGAGGAGACTTACAGGTCGAAAGGTTCTCGGTGAACTCGGGGAAATAATGCTCACAGTACTTAACCCATCCGGGCGAGCACGAGGTGATAAGGGGAAGCTTTCCGCCATTCTGGAAGCGATCGAGGAACTCGTAAGCCTCCTCCATAATGGTAAGGTCAGCGGTGGTATTCATATCGAACACGCCGTCAAAGCCAAGAGCCTTGAGAGCGCTTACCATCTTACCCTCAACGTCGGTGCCGGGCTCGTAGCCGAAGCACTCGCCAAGCGTTGCGCGAACCGAAGGAGCCGTGCAGATAACCACGTGCTTCTCGGGATCGCCAAGAGCCTCGAATACCTTTGCGGTATCATC
>JAZTWS010000126.1:0-5442 GCA_045636005.1 Eubacteriales bacterium
AAAGTTTTTGCACCAGCCTTTTTCAAAAGGCTGGCGGGTTCCAAGGGCAGAGCCCTTGGCGTTCTCTCACCGATAAACTTCAAATTATCTGTTACTCAAAATCCAAAACATCCGAGAGGATGGTGTTACTGACATACATTCCTTCGCTGGTAAAGGCGTAGCCGTCCTCGGTCTTACGGACAAATCCACCCGTTTCGTAAGGTGCCAGCCGCGCGCTGTATTCGTACGCCGCCTCACCGTAATTTTGAGCAAGCGCGTCAAGGTTTATACCCTTCTCCAGCCGCATGCCCAGCATCACGGACTCCGTGAGTGCATCGTGCGCGCTCACGCGCTCGCGCTCGGCCACACGCTCACCCGCAAGGTAGCGATCCATGTCGCAGGTGTTCGAAAAACGCTCGAAGCCCAAGCAGGAGTAGGCCGCAAGGCCCATGCCGAGATAGTCCTCCCTCTCCCAATAGCGCAAATTGTGCCGTGATTCGCAGCCCGCCTTCGCAAAGTTGCTGATCTCGTAACGCGCGTATCCGTGCGCGGCCAAAAAGTCCACCGCGTCCATATACATCTGCCCCTCCTCGTCCTCGTTTGGCAAAACGACGCGCTCGCGCTCGCGCCAAAAAGGCGTTCCCTCCTCGATTTTAAGGCCGTAGGCCGAGATATGCTCGGGGCCTAAAGCCACAAGGCCCTCAAGCGTCGCGCGGAAGGAATCCGGTGTCTGCGCGGGGATCCCGAACATAAGATCGGCACTGATATTCTCAAAGCCCGCCTCGCGCGCCGCGAGAAAGGTCGCCCGAAAATCCTTTGCCGTGTGAATACGTCCAAGAAGCGCAAGCTCGCCGTCCGCAAGGCTCTGCGCGCCGATGCTTAAGCGATTAAAGCCCGCGCGGCGAAGCGTGGCGAGTGCCGCCGCATCCACCGTGGCGGGATTGCACTCGGTGCTGATCTCGGCGTTCTCTGCCACCGCAAAATGCTCGCGAACCGCCAAAAGCAGTGCCGAAAGCTGATCGGGCGAAAGATAGGTGGGCGTGCCACCCCCAAAATAGACGGTTTCTACAGTATATGCGCACATCTCCCGTCCGTATGCGGCGATCTCGCGCGAAAGCGCCGCAAGATACGCCTCAACCGCCGCGCCGTTCTGCCTTGGAAAAGAGCAGAAGTCGCAATAGCGGCACTTGCTTTTGCAAAACGGGATATGAAGATACAGTCCGAGCGTCCTCATGTACGCTCGCGCTCCAGCAAAGCATCCACGATGTCGCACGCCGCAAAGGGTCTGGCGTTTTGCCTCTGCGCTTCCACCATTTCCTCACATCTGTGCGGATTGGCCAGCAAAAAGAGGGCCTTTGTGACGAGTGCCTCCTCGTCCTCCCCGTAGTCTGCCATGCCGTGCGCACGGAAAAATTTTATGTTCTCCTGCTCCCATCCCGGTATGGGCCGCGTGTGGAGCAGCGGAATGCCGCGCACGATGGCCTCGGTGGACGAAAGTCCGCCGGGCTTGGAAAAGAGCAGATCGCTGGCTGCCAAATAGCGGCTGACCTCGGTGGTAAAATCCAGCACCGTCAGGCGTTCGTCACCCGCGTACGCGGTGCGGAGCGCCTTTTTCATTTTTTCATTGTGACCGCCCATGACGTACACGCGCGTTTTGGGCGGAAGCTTCTCCATCAGCTTCGCCACGAGAGCCTCGGTGTTGCCAAAGCCCATACTGCCCGTCATCACGAGAAGGATCTTCTCGTCCGCAGGGAGTCCAAGCGCGGCACGCGCCTCCTCTTTGGTAAGAGGTGCGCGAAAATCGGCGGCCACGGGAATGCCCGCCACCACGATCTTCTCGGGAGGAATGCCCGCCGCCTCAAAGCTCGCGCGCAGATCCTCATGCGGAATGAAGTAGAGATCAAGCTCGGTATCTCGGAGGAAGGGCGGATAGCAATAATCGGTCGCCACGAAGCAGGTGCGAAGATCGTCCACATTGGGCAAGCGACGCTCGGCCCATGTGAGCGCTTCGGACGGAAAAACGT
Source organism: Eubacteriales bacterium (assembly GCA_045636005.1). Taxonomy (GTDB): domain Bacteria; phylum Bacillota; class Clostridia; order Oscillospirales; family CAG-272; genus RGIG8775. Next base: position 2,004 of record JAZTWS010000126.1, read on the forward strand.
GCGGCATGATGACCGTGTCGAAACCGTTTTCCTTGATGTAGCGAAAAAGCTTGGCGGCGTACGGAAGGTTGGCCACGTAGCAGGGCGAATTTTTCTTAAAGACCTTATCGGTCAGCTTGGCGGTGGAGATGCCCGCGCCAAGCACGCCGGGGATCCGTATCGACGCCTTATTATAGATGCCGCAGATCGTGTCCGAAATAAACTGCGAGGCAAAGGAGAGCGCGTCCCGCATCTCACATTCGATGCCGCGAGCTCGGAGCTCGGCCAGAATGGCGCGCGCCGCAGTGTTGTGTCCCTGTCCCGTATTGCAAGAAAGAATCAATGCTTTTTTCATCTTATTTCACGTAATCAAATTCAAAGTCGTAGATCGAAACGGTGTCGCCGTCCCGACATCCTTCATTCTCCAATCGTTCAAAAACACCCGACGAAGCAAGCGTGCGCTGGAAGTAGCCCAGCGACTCGTAGTCGTCGAAGTTGATGCGTCCCATGAGATTGTAGATCCAGTCGCCCTCGACGATATATTTGCCACTCTCAAAGCGAATCGTAATATCCTCCGCGCCCTCCTTGACGGCAACCGTCGATGTCTCGACCTCACTTTCAAAGACCTCGGTGGGCGGCAGAAGCGAGAGGCGCTCGGCCGTGGTGTGTATCAGCTGCTTGAGCCCGTCGCCCGTAATGGCCGAGACGTAAACCAGCTCCCACTCGTTTTCGTCCACGAAGTCCTCAAAGGCCTTCACGGCGTCCGAGTCCATGTCCACCATGTCGCACTTGTTGGCCACGATAATTTGCGGACGCGACGCGAGAATTTCCGAATAGGCCGCAAGCTCGCGGTTGATGGCCTTGACGTCCTCGATGGGATCACGGTATTCGAGTGCCGCAATGTCCACAACGTGAAGCAGCAGGCGGCAGCGCTCGATGTGACGAAGGAACTCGTGTCCAAGTCCCGCGCCCTCGGCCGCGCCGTCAATAAGGCCCGGGATGTCGGCGGCCACAAAGCCGCTCTCCTCGCCCGTGGAGACCACGCCCAAGTTGGGAGACAGGGTGGTAAAATGGTACTCCGCGATCTTGGGGCGCGCCGCGCTGATGCGCGCCAAAATCGAGGACTTGCCCACCGACGGATAGCCGATAAGGCCGACGTCCGCGATCATTTTCAGCTCAAGCACGACTTCCTTTTCCTCGCCCTTGGTGCCGTTCTTGGCAAAGAGCGGAAGCTGGCGCGTGGCGGTGGCAAAATGACGGTTGCCAAAGCCGCCGCGTCCGCCGCGGCAGCAGATAAAGTCCTTCCCTCCGTCGGCCGACATATCGTGAATGACCTTGCCGCTTTCAACCTCCTTGATGAGCGTACCCTCGGGCACGAGGATCACGAGGTCGTCAGCCGTGGCTCCGTGGAACTTCGAGCCCTTGCCGTCCTCGCCGTTGGCCGCCACAAACTTACGCTTGTAGCGGAAGGCAAGCAGGGTGTTCGCCCCCTTGTCCACGCGGAACACAATGTTGCCGCCGTGTCCGCCGTCACCCCCGTCGGGGCCGCCGTGCGAGACGTATTTCTCGCGGTGGAAGGCAACTGCGCCGTTTCCGCCGTTGCCCGCCTTTAAATAAATTTTAATTTTATCAATAAACATAACAATCCTCCTTTGAGGGTGATAAATTGTAATTTATCGGTCTGTTTGAAAACGAGATTGCCTTGGGAAAGGCTCCCTCCGGGAGGGAGGCTATTTGCCGCTCTCGTTTGTCTGTGCAAATCAGCTCGATAAATCAAAATTTGAAAACGTCTCTTTACTCCTCGCCCTTTTGACGAATGATGAGTTTAATGGGCGTACCGACGAAGCCGAAGGTATCGCGCAAGCAGTTCTCGAGGTATCTCTGGTAGGAGAAGTGGAAAAGCTCGGCCTTGTTGCAGAAGATAACGAAGGTAGGCGGTGCCACGGCGATCTGCGTCATATAGTAGATCTTTAAGCGGCGGCCCTTGTCGGTGGGGGGCTGGACGCGCATGGTCGCTTCGTTCAGCACGTCGTTGAGCATACCCGTCGAAATACGGAGCGTTGACTGTCCGTAAACGTACTGAATGCGCTCAAAGAGGTTCGAAATACGCTGACCGGTCTTGGCCGAAACGTACAGAATGGGCGCGTAGGGCATGTACGCCAGCGCGGTACGGATCTTCTCGTTGAAGGCGTTGACGGTGCTGTTGTCCTTCTCGACCGTATCCCACTTATTGACCACGATGACGGTGGGCTTGCCCGCCTCGTGCGCGATGCCCGCGATCTTCTCGTCCTGCTCGGTGATGCCCGTACCGGCGTCGATCATAAGAAGGCAGACGTCGGCGCGCTCGACCGCCATATTGGCGCGCAGAACGCTGTATTTTTCAATTTTGTCGTTGATCTTGGCCTGACGGCGAATACCCGCCGTGTCGATGAAGGTGTACTTGCCCGTCTCGTTCTCAAACTGCGTGTCGATGGCGTCGCGCGTGGTACCCGCAATGTCCGAAACGATCAGGCGGTTGGAACCGAGGATCTTGTTGATGATCGAGGACTTGCCCGCGTTGGGCTTACCGATCACGGCCACCTTGATGCGATCGTCCTCCTCCTCGTCTCCCTCCTCGGCAGGCAGGTGCGCAAGCACCGCGTCCAGAAGGTCGCCCGTTCCGCTTCCGTGGATCGACGAAACGGCGATCGGCTCCTCCGCAAAGCCCAGCTCGTAGAATTCGTAAAACTCAAAGGGCGTCTGACCTACGCGGTCACACTTGTTGATACAGGGAATGATCGGCTTGCCGCTCTTTTTGAGCATGACCGCGATCTCGCGGTCGTCCGCCGTAAGCCCCGCATGCACGTCGCAGAGAAACACGATCACGTCGGCCGTCTCGACGGCAAGCTCGGCCTGCACGCGCATCTGCTGCAGAATGATATTGTCGGTCTTGGGCTCGATACCGCCCGTGTCAATGACCGAAAAACGCCGTCCCGACCACTCGCACTCGCCGTAAATACGGTCACGCGTGACGCCCGGCGTGTCCTCCACGATCGAGCGACGCTCGCCGATCAGCTTGTTAAAAAGCGTACTCTTGCCAACGTTCGGCCTGCCGACGATGGCTACGATAGGTTTTGCCATATATTTCTACCGTCCTTTCTTGGTGATGTGCTATGTAAATTGAAGTTTATCGGTTTGTTGGTATGGAGATGTCATTTTACAAAAAATCTCTTGTTTGCAAACCTCATCCACCGCTCACGCGGTCCCCCTTCCCCAAAGGGGAAGGCTTGCTTTTGTCCTCGCTTCAAGATGAAATTTGCAAAAAATGCAAAGCAAAAGACCAGAAAAACATTGAATTTATTGCTTTTTCAAACAAAATGTCTTAGACCTCATTTTATGTTTCGCAGATACAAACGAAGGCCTTCCCCTTTGGGGAAGGGGGACCGCGTTTAGCGGTGGATGAGGTTTAGGAACAATATTT
>JAZTWS010000127.1:0-3039 GCA_045636005.1 Eubacteriales bacterium
CGAGCCACCCTTGAGAAGGTAAAGGCAATGGGTTATGACGGCGTGGAGTTCGCGGGAATCGGCAACCATAGCGCCGAGGAGATCAAATCCATGTGCGAGGAAATCGGCCTTACGCCGATCTCGGCTCATGTCACCTTTGCCGATATGCGCAAGGCACCCGAAGCAACGCTTGCGGATTACGCCAAGATCGGTTGCAAATACGTTGCCGTTCCCTACCTTGTTCCCGAAGACCGTCCCGGTACCGAGGGCTTCCAGAAGACCATCGAGGACGTTGGCATGATCGGCAAGGTTGCCAAAGATATGGGAATGCAGCTTCTCTATCACAATCATGACTTTGAATTTATCAAGCTTGACGGTAAGTACGCGCTGGATATTCTCTACGACGAGATTCCTGCCGAGTATCTTCAAACCGAGCTTGACGTTTGTTGGGTAAGAGTTGGCGGCGAAGAGCCTGCCTCCTATATCCGCAAATATACGGGACGTGCGCCCGTCGTTCACTTGAAGGACTACTTTGGCGAGAAGTCGGAATCCATGTATGAACTGATCGGCATCAAGCCTACAGCTCCTACGCGTCCCTCGAACTTCGAGTACCGCCCCGTCGGAAGCGGACTGCAGGACTTCCCCGCCATTCTCGACGCCGCCAAGGATGCGGGTGCCGAGTGGGTGATCGTTGAGCAGGATAATCCCAGCATGGGCCTCACCCCGATGGAGTGCATCGAAAAGAGCCGCGAGTATTTGCGCTCGATCGGTTGCTAAAAAATCTAAAGCCACGAAGGCTAATAATAAAAACGGAGGATATTTTCCATGGCAGACGAAAGCTTGAACGCGTTTAAGAACGTAAAAAAGGACGAGACCGCGGTAGACGCCAACCGTAAGTTCCGCATCGCATTTATCGGAACCGGCTGGATCGCAGGTTCTCACATCAATGCATTGAAGAAGCAGCCCGACGTTGAGATCGTTGCGGGGGCCGACCTTGTTCCCGGAAAGGCAGAGGCCTTCTTTAAGAGACACGGCATTGAAGGTGTAAAGACCGATTATGCTTCCCACAAGGAGCTGATTGACGACAAGAGCTTGAATCTTGATGCAGTTTCTATCTGTACCTACAACACACAGCACGCTGAGCCCGCTATCTACGCGCTGAAAAACGGCCTTAACGTTCTTCTTGAGAAGCCCTTCTCGGTTACTCTTGAGGAGGCAGTTGCCGTTTGCAAGGCGGAAAAGGAAAGCGGAAAGGTGCTCTCCATCGGCTTCCAGCCAAGACTTGACGAAAACATGAAGATGATCAAGAAGATCGTGGATTCGGGCGCGCTCGGTAAGATCTACTATCTCCAGACGGGCGGCGGACGCAGACGCGGTATTCCGTTCCCCTTCGGTACCACCTTCATTGAGAAAGAAACCGGCGGCATCGGTGCACTTGGTGATATCGGATGCTATTCGCTGGATATGCTTCTCAATGCCATCGGCTATCCGAAGCCTCTGACGGTCAGCGGCTACAAGTCCAACTTCTTCGGTACGGATCCGAACTATTCGGGTTATGTGAAGGCCGGACACCCCGAATACGCCGAAAAGTTCGGTGTGGATGACTTTGCTGCGGCATTCGTTCGTCTTGAGGGCGACATCATTCTCGACTTCAGAATTTCTTGGGCGATGAACATGGACACCGCGGGTGACGCTTTGATCCTTGGTACCAAGGGCGGTCTTCGTATTCCCTCAACGGAGTGCTGGAACGGCTCGGTCGGAGGCCCCATGAAGCTTTATCATGAGGTCGCAGGTGAGCAGACGGTCACCGAGATCCCGATCATTCAGCCCGAGGGCAACCTCTTCACCGGTTTGTTTGAAAAGAAGGTTCGCTCCTTCATCGACGCTTGCAAGAACGGCGGCAAGGCTCCCGTTCCTTCGTCTCAGATTCTTTACAACCAGGCAATCATCGACGGTATCTGCAAGTCCGCAGAGCTTGGACGCGAGATCGAGATCGAGATTCCCGAAATTTAAGTTCAATATACAAGGGGAACCGCACGCGGTTCCCCTTTTTCGTTTATATTTTTTTGGAAAATTTCAAAAAAATAAAGACATTTTTAAAATATTATGTTATAATATTATCAAATCGAATTTTTGCGTACTTTTCAAGGCAATAATAAAGGATAATGTTTATGAAACTGTTTTATAAGCTACTCAAGCAAAAACCGAATACGCGGGAAGGCATTACCATTACGACCTCGGCGCTCGGCATCTTGGTAAACACGGTGCTGGCCATCGTAAAGATCCTTGTGGGTATTGCCGTGGGCTCGATCGCGATCATCTCCGAGGGTGCCAACAACGCCTCCGACTCAGCCACCTCACTGATCACCATCGTCGGCGCCAAGCTCTCGACGATGCATCCGACCAAAAAGCATCCCTTTGGCTTCGGACGGATCGAATATCTGACCAGCCTCGTGATCTCGATCCTGATCCTCGTTACCGCAAGCGAGCTTTTCTTAAATTCCTTTAAGCTGATCTTTTCACCGAGCGAGCTGGCGATCTCCTACGTAACGCTGATCATCATTGCAGTCTCCGCTATTATAAAATTCGTGCTTGGCACCTACACCATTCGCATGGGTAAAAAGGCTTGTTCCGAGTCTCTCATTGCCGTTGGCGTGGATTGCCGCAACGATTCCTTTATTTCCGCCGTCACCATCTTTTCAGCACTCATCTTTTTGCTCTTTGACTTCTCTTTGGACGCATACGCCGGCATTTTGACTTCGGTTCTCATCTTTAAAACCGGTATTGACATTCTGAAGGAGACCATCTCCCACATTCTCGGAAAGCCGCCCAGTGAAGAGCTGGCCTTAAAGATCTACGAGGAGATCCAAGCCGTTCCCTGCATTCTCGGTGCCGCCGACCTGATCTTACACAACTACGGCCCCGACGCCTATTCGGGCTCGATCAATTTGGAGATCGACCATGAAAAAACGCTTGGCGAGGTCTACGAGGAGGTCCACGCCCTGCAGCTTCGCATCAAGCGCGAATACGGCATCGTTATGGTGTTCGGCATGTACGCTG
>JAZTWS010000128.1:0-6408 GCA_045636005.1 Eubacteriales bacterium
GTCTTGAAGTCTTTGCGGATATGTTGGCCAATCCGTCCATATCGACCACGCTCAATTCTCTGATCCCTATTCTTGGAGATATTCTTGAGCTTCGTCGTTTGGACGCCGAGAGCGGTGACACCGCCTCCTACCTCTCCAGCATGACCGAGATCGAGCTTTATATTTCCTGCATCGATCTTTTGCACGAGGGCTTCTCTGCTCTCAAGGGCAAGCTGAAAAGCGAAGCGTACAGAACCTTTGCGGCGCGTATTGAGGAGCTTGCCGAAAGCGACTATTACCGCGACCTCAACCAAAAGCTTTCGGAGATGACCGAGCGCGTTCGCGAGATCAAGAGCGTGACCATCGGCGTCAATCTCGACGCCCAGCTTCGTCCGCGCGAAGCAGGCGTACTTTCGATCAATCCCGAGGCCTTTCGTTCGGGCGACGTGATCGAAAAGATCCTCCGTCTGAATTTCAAGGACGACGAATATACTTGCATTGCAAGCCTCGTTCCCTTCGGCAAGAAGCAGAACGAAAATCAAAAGACCGCACTCTCGCTCGCCTTCAATTCGGCGATCGGTGAGGTATACAAATCCTCGCTTCATTCTTGGAAGCGCATCGTAAGAAGCTATGTGCTTGACAACACCGACTTCCTTTTGGATATGCTTGGTGAGATCGAGTTCGTCACCAAGGCCACGGCGGCGCTTGAACGCCTTGCGGCAAAGGGCTATCCCCTCTGCTCGCCCGACCTGCGTCCCATGGAGGAGGCGGCGTTTGACGCCAAAGGACTTTATAACCCAAGCGTTGCCATGAAGATCGAGGACAAGGTGGTGGACAACGACCTCGTCTTTGACGATAAGGCAAGGATCTATGTACTGACAGGCCCCAACCGCGGCGGAAAATCGGTCATCACCTGTGCGCTCGGACTCTCGCAAGCCATGCTTCAGCTCGGTATGTTCCTACCCGCCGAAAGCGTTAGGATCAGTCCCGTGGACGCGATCTGCACACATTTCCCAACGGGCGCGGACGACACCATCGACAAGGGACGTCTGGGTGAGGAATGCGCAAGACTTGACGAGATCCTTCATCTGATTACGGGAAACAGCTTGGTGCTTTTGGACGAATCGCTTTCCTCGACGGGCTCCTTCGAGGCCTCGTACATTGCGGCCGAGGTCTTGGGCGGACTTTCGGTCATTGGCTGCCGCACCCTTTTCTCCACGCATCTGCACGAGCTTGCCGCCGAGATCGACAACATCAACGCGCGTGCTGCCGCAGACGGCGGAAAGCCGATCGATACGCTCGTGGCGGGAATGGAGGACGGTCGCCGCTCCTTCAAGATCATGCGCCAAAAGCCCGACGGCAAGAGCTATGCGCGCGATATTGCCAATCGTTACGGCCTCTCCTATGAGACCATTACCCAAAACCATAAGTAATTAAGAAAGGAACTGCCATGGATAAAATTCTGAAACTTCTTGAGGACGATGCCACCCTCACGGCCAAACAGCTTTCGGTTATGCTGGAAAAGGAAGAGGGCGACATCAAAAAGACCATTTCCGCTTACGAAAAGGACGGCGTCATTTTGGGATATAAAACCATCATTGACTGGGATAAGACCGACAAGGAATACGTGACCGCGCTCATCGAGGTCAAGCTGACGCCGCAAAAGGATCGCGGCTTTGACAAGGTCGCCGAGAAGATCTACACCTACCCCGAGGTGCAGAGTCTGTTTTTGATGTCGGGCTCCTACGATCTTGCCGTATTTATCGAGGGCAAGACCATGAAGGAGGTTGCTTACTTCGTAGCGCAGAAGCTTGCGCCCATCGACTCGGTCATTTCCACCGCCACGCACTTCGTGCTTCGTAAGTACAAGGACAAGGGCGTCGTATACGGCGGCATCGAAGAGGATTTAAGAGGCAACGAGTTCTGATGAATTACAACAAAATCATATCCGGAACGGTGGCCTCGATAAAGCCCTCCGGCATCCGAAAATTTTTCGATCTCATGGGTAGCATGGAGGACGTGGTTGCTCTCACAGTAGGACAACCCGACTTCCCTACGCCTTGGCATATCCGCGAGGCAGGCATCGAAAGCCTTGAAAAAGGCATGACCTACTATACCTCGAACGCAGGTATGGAGGAATTACGCCGTGAGATTTCGGCGTATATGTTCCGCCGCTTTTCGCTCGCCTACGAGCCGATGACCGAAACCATGGTCACCGTAGGCGGCTCCGAGGCCATTGACATGGCGATCCGAACCGTCGTTGAGCCCGGTGACGAGGTCATTATCCCCACGCCGTGCTTCGTTTGCTACGAGCCCATCGTGCGCTTGGCGGGTGGTACGCCGATCATTCTTCCAACCGAGAGGAAGGACGAATTTAAGCTCAATCCCGAAAAGCTGAAGGCACTTATCACATCGAAAACCAAAATGCTGGTGCTTCCCTTTCCCAATAACCCGACAGGCGCGATTCTTACACGCGACGAGCTTTCCGAGATTGCCGATGTGCTCCGCGGCACCGACATCGTGGTGCTTTCGGACGAGATATACGCCGAGCTTACTTACGGCGGCCGCCACGTTTCGATCGCGGCTCTGCCCGATATGTGGGAGCGCACCATTCTCGTGGGCGGCTTCTCCAAGGCTTACGCGATGACGGGCTGGCGCATGGGCTTCGTTTGCGCCCCCGCGCCCATCGTGAAGCAAGCACTTAAAATTCACCAATACGCCATCATGTGCGCCCCGACCACCTCGCAGGTGGCCGCCACCGAGGCACTTCGCAACGGCGACGAGGATATTGCAAGAATGGCCGAGGAATACGACCGCCGCCGCAAATACATTCACGACGGTCTCCTCAACATCGGCATCGACGCCTTTGAACCCAAGGGGGCATTCTACATCTTTCCCGACATCAGTGAGTTCGGCTATTCGGGCGACGCATTTTGCGAAAAGCTACTTTATAACTATAAATGTGCGATCGTTCCGGGAAGCGCATTCGGCGAAGGGGGCGAGGGCTTTGCCCGTATTTCCTACGCGTACTCGGTCAAGCATATCACTTCGGCACTTGAGAGGATCGACGCTTTTATCACCGATATTAAAAAAGGAATTGTAAAATAATAAATAGAAAGACGGTGCATATGCTATAAAGCATATGTACTGTTTTTTATAAATCAAAATTGTTGAAATTACAACAAAATTGTTGACAAAACAACAATTTTGCGTTATAATATCTACATAGCTTTTGTAAATTGAAATCAAGAAAGGAAAATTATGAAAAAAATTAAAATTGTTGCAGATTCTTCGTGTGATCTGTTTGCGCTTTCGACGGTGGATTTTTCCTCCGCTTCGATGAAAATCCTTACCGACAGTCAAGAATTTGTTGACGACGAAACGCTTGACGTGGATGCTATGGTCAATGATTTATACGAATACAAAGGAAAATCCAAATCCTCCTGCCCGAATACGAGCGATTGGATCCGTGCCTTTGGCGACGCGGACGACATCTTTTGTGTGACGATCACAAGCGGGCTTTCCGGAAGCTACAATTCGGCCTGTACCGCAAAACAGATATACGAGTCGGAAAATGAAGGAAAGCGAGTATTCGTATTGGATTCTCTTTCGGCGGGGCCGGAGATCACGCTGCTCCTTGAGAAGCTGGAGGAATGCGTTACGCGCGGAATGTCTTACGCGGACATTTGTAACGAGATTACGGCATATCGAAAAAAGACGGGACTTCTCTTCATGCTGAAATCTCTCAAAAACTTTGCCAATAACGGCAGAGTATCTCCCCTTGTTGCCAAGCTCGTGGGAATCGCGGGCATCTGTATCGTAGGAAAAGCAAGTGAGCAAGGAACGCTGGAGCCTATCCATAAATGTCGAGGGGAGATTCGTTCGCTCGAAACCTTGGTAAAAGAGTTGGAGAATGAGGGCTTCCGATCGGGCAAGATCAGCATTGGGCATTGCCAGAATGAAGCCGCGGCCAATCGGTTAAAGGAACAGATACTTGCGAAATGTAAGGATGCGAAGGTCGAAATACACCCCCTTCGAGGTCTCTGCAGCTTTTACGCAGAAAAGGGCGGCGTGCTTGTGGGATTTGAAAAAATGTGACAAATAAAATAGGACTACGGCATATTTTTGCCATAGTCCTATTTTTAATATCAACGATGAGCTTATGAAATAACCAAGGAAAATTCCTTCCACGTCTCGCCCTCAAGCGTTTTCCATGTAGCACCGCTCTCCGAAAGCAGCATATAGCCGTGCGGTGAATTTTCCTTCGGGATCGAGACCGAGCCGGGATTCATATAGATATAGTCCTCATGCTCGCGACATACGGGAACGTGGGTGTGACCGTGAAGCAGGATGCTTCCCTTCTGCAAGGGCGGCAGCTTGTCCTCGTTAAAATTGTGACCGTGCGTGGCGTAGACCAAGCGATCGCCAAGATAAAGAATGCCGTAATCGGCAAGGATGGGAAACTGTAAGACCATCTGATCGACCTCGGTGTCGCAGTTGCCGCGCACAGAGAGCAGACTCTCCTTGACGGCGTTGAGCATCTCGATCACCTTTTTGGGCGCGTAGCCCTCGGGCAGATCGTTGCGCGGGCCGTGATAGAGAATGTCGCCAAGCAAAAGCAGCTTATCCGCACCCTCACGCGCAAAGGCGGCAAGCATTTTTTCGCAATAAACTGCCGAGCCGTGTATATCCGACGCTACCATGATTTTCATATCTATATCCTCCAAGTCTGCGAAATTATATAGTTTAGTATATCATTTTTTCTTCTTTCCTGCAATAGTTTTTAACAAAATAACGTGCGGGGCTTGAAATTTCCAAGGAAATGTGATATGATAGACGCGGTGAGTTCGAAACCATCCTCACCTTAAACAAAACTAAGGAGAAAAACATCATGAAACAACATTTGAGAACTGCCGCACTCTGCCGTGCGGCCATGATCGGCGCCTTGTATGTGGCACTCACCTGGTTCAGCTCGCTTTTGGGACTGGCCAGCGGCCCCGTGCAGCTGCGTCTTGCGGAGGCGCTTTGCGTTCTCCCGTTTTTTATGCCCGAGTCAATCGTCGGACTGACGGTGGGATGCCTTCTCTCAAACCTTTTGGTCAGCGGCGGCGTATGGGCGGACGTGCTCTTCGGCACGCTGGCCACTCTCATCGGTGCGCTTGGTACGTACGCAATGCGAAACCTTCGCGGCAAGCCGCGTTTTCTTTGCACGCTACCTCCCATTCTCGCAAATTCGGTGATCGTACCCTTCGTTCTGAAATATGCTTACGGCATCGACGACGCTTGGCTTTTGCTTGCGGGCGGCGTGCTTGCAGGCGAGATCCTTTCGGTTGGCGTTCTCGGCAGCTTCTTACTTCTATCCCTTGAAAAAAGACCTTTTTGGAGAAAAAAATGATTCGTGTTGACGTCTGTTTGCCGCTCGGCTTTGATGGGCAAATAATAAAAGATCGGTGTGAAGAACGCCTTGGACGGAAGATCGAGCCGTCGGTTTCTTTGCGCCTTCTTCGCCTCACGGTCGATGCGTCGGACGTCAAAAATATTTGTTATAAAGCGGCGGTTACCCTATCGCTCGATGAAAAAAGCGAAAAGCATTTGATCCAGCGTCGGCGCGCCACCGCATATGAGGAGGCTCCCTTTTCTCTGCCGCCAACGAAGGCATTTATTACGCGTCCCGTCGTGGTGGGGCTTGGCCCGTGCGGTCTTTTTGCGGCCTTGATCCTTGCCGAGAGTGGCGCGCGCCCTATCGTGCTTGAGCGCGGAGAGGACGTTGACCGACGCGTACGCGCCGTGGAAAGCTTCTATCTGGGCGGCGAGCTTGACGAAGAAAACAACATTCAGTTTGGGGAAGGCGGCGCCGGAAGCTTTTCGGACGGAAAGCTGAAGGTGGGTGCCATGACACCCGAAAAGCGAAAAATTCTTGAAACGCTCGTTTGTGCCGGTGCGCCCGAGCGTATTCTATACGACGGAGCGGCACACGTGGGAACCGACCTTTTGCGCGGCATCGTGAAAAAGATCCGTCAGAAAATCGAAGCACTTGGCGGTACGGTGCTTTTCGGAGCAAGGCTGACGGACATTCGCATCGAAGCGGGCGCGGTACGCGGCGTCACCTATCAAAAGGACGGTGCGGCGCACGAGCTTACCACCGATTCTCTGCTTTTAGCCACGGGACATAGTGCGCGTGACGTCTTTCCAATGTTAGCGTCGCACGGGATCCCCCTCGCAGCACGCGGCTTCGGCATCGGCGTACGCGTGGAGCATCCGCGCGCGCATATCGACCGTATGATCTATGGCAACGAGCCGCCGCGCGAGCTTGGGGCCGCAAGCTACCGTTTCGTCACACATCTGGAAAACGGACGAAGCGTGTACAGCTTTTGTATGTGTCCCGGCGGCAGTGTGGTGGGCGCCACATCGGTACCCGGTGCGGGCGTG
>JAZTWS010000129.1:0-2113 GCA_045636005.1 Eubacteriales bacterium
CCGAACACGATACAAAGCATCGCGGGAAACGCCAACAAAACCAGCATGACCCAAAAATTCCAAATACGTCCGTCTCTGTGAACGCTATCCATATAGGTCATATTTTCCTGTTTTCTCATACCAATGCACCTCCAAGCCAAGCAGTAAGCGGAAGCGCCGCCGCCATACCGAGAACCATGCTGATGGGAAGCGCGTAATCGCTCATCCATTTCCACTTAAGCTTCTTCATAAGAAGACCGCACACCGCCATGAGAAGCGCGGAGATCACCATAACGAGAACGGGAACCAGACCCGAGGTCGAGGTGAAGGCCTCTCCGTCGGAATTGGTAAACACGCCGTTCTCCGACGTCCAAAGTCGCGAAAGATCGCAAAAGACAAAGCCGACGAACGCCGAGATCATACCAATAAAGAGCGCGTTCTGCAAAAGATCGCTCCACTTGGCGTCCTTCTTTTCAAAATTGACAAGGCCGCCCTGTATTCTCTTGCCAAGCACCGGCACCAGCCAAATGCCGACCATGATCGAAAGCGTCATAACAATCGTGATCGTTATGTAAGAGGAGGCGTCCATATTACCCGCAAATTCGCCAAGCGTTTTGCCCATGCCCGAGGCGGCGTTGGCCGCCGCAATGGCCTCGTAGGAAAGCGAGCCCACCACCGAAAGCCGCATCCACGGAAGTGCGATGCCGAGCGACTGCGAAAGCGAAATGACGGCAATTACGATCGAAACAGCGGGTGCCACGGTAAAGATCGCGGCAGAACGAATCGTCTTTTTGATCTGTGTCATGTCCATTCCCTTTTCCTTGGCTCTTTTCATTGCCTTCCGGAGAAAATAGACCGATTGCGCCAGAACGACGGCAACCACGATAGCCACGAGAACAAAAAGAATGGGATGATTGACTTGAAATTCCATATCTTTGTTCCTTTCATAAAACAATTCCTATTTATTATACTGTTTTCCCCATTTCTTGTCAAGTACGGAAAATATCGTTGACTTTTGGCGGCACGCGTGATATAATGCAAGCGAAACCATTTAACAAGGAGACCACCAACATGAATTTCGAAGCTTACAACCAAGAAGTATACGCGCTCTTAAAGGAGCTTTGCGCCATTCCCGCTCCCTCGCATCACGAGGAAAAGAGAGCGGCATACTGCAAGGCCTATTTTGACAAGCTGGGCTTTGATAAGGTATATATCGACGACGCCAAGAACGTCGTCTGCGAATGGAACTGTGAGGGCTCGAACGCCCTTACCGTCTTCGCCGCCCACACCGACACGGTCTTTCCCGACACCGAGCCCATGCCCTACTACGAAAAGGACGGCCGCGCCTACTGTCCCGGCGTCGGCGACGATACGGGAAGCCTTGCGGTACTGATGGTGGCTGCCAAGCATCTGAAAAGCCTTGGCATATCCCCCAAAAACGGCATTCTTCTCGTTTGCAACTCCTGCGAGGAGGGACTTGGCAATCTGAAGGGTACGCGCGAGCTCATGAAGAATTATGCCGACAGAATTGCCAACTTTATTTCCTTCGACAGCAACATCGACGTCATTCACGATTCCTGCGTCGGCTCGCATCGGTACGAGGTTGAGGTCTTGACCGAGGGCGGACACTCCTTCGGCGCCTTCGGCAACGAAAACGCGATCGCCAACCTTGCCAAGATCATTGCACGCATCTACGAGATCGAGGTGCCGAAGCGCGAGGGTACCAAGACCACCTATAACGTGGGCATCGTAGAGGGCGGAACCAGCGTAAACACCATCGCACAGAGTGCCAAAATGCTTTGCGAATACCGCTCGGACAACGTCGATTGCTTGGAATATATGAAAGAGCGCTTTGAGACCATTTTCAAGGAGGCCGAAAACGATAAGGTAAAGCTGAAGGTTACTCTCGTGGGTGACCGCCCCTGCGCAAAAATGAAGGATCCCACCGCGCAAGCCGCGCTCTCGGATGCTTGCAAGCGCATCAGCGAAAAGCACATCGGCAAGCCGGTGGCAAGCGTCTCGGCGTCAACCGACTGCAACGTTCCGCTTTCCCTCGGCGTTCCCGCCGTGGCCGTCGGTGTTTGGTATGGCGACGGATGCCACACGCGCGAGGAGTGGATCGACCTGGAAAGCC
>JAZTWS010000130.1:0-3217 GCA_045636005.1 Eubacteriales bacterium
GCACAGATGCTTTTCCTTGAGGCACAGGATCCCGACAAGGATATTGCCTTTTATATCAATAGCCCCGGTGGATCGGTGACTGCAGGTATGGCGATCTACGACACGATGAATTTCGTGAAATGCGACGTCTCCACCATCTGCATCGGCATGGCCGCAAGTATGGGTGCCTTCTTGCTCTCGTCGGGAACCAAGGGTAAGCGCTTTGCCCTTCCCAACAGTGAGATCATGATCCACCAGCCTCTTGGCGGAGCCAAGGGTCAAGCCTCCGACATCAAGATCCAAGCAGAGCTTATTCTTCGCACGAGAGATAACCTCAACAAGATCCTTGCCGCCAACACCGGCAAACCTCTTGAGGTGATTGCTCAGGATACCGAGCGAGATAACTACATGACCGCACCCGAGGCTCTCGCGTACGGTCTGATTGACAAGATTTTAGACAAGCGCGCTTAATTTCTCGGAAAGGCAGAAGATATGGCAAATCAAACCAACGATAACGGAACCCTCAAACGTTGCTCTTTTTGCGGCAGAAGCGAGGAACAGGTGGAATTCTTGATTCCTTCCCCCACGGGAGTCTGTATCTGTGAATACTGTGTTGACATCTGTGGGCAGCTCATAGACGAAGCGCTTGAAAAAGAGGTGACTTCCGACGAGGTCGATGTAGAAAAGCTCACCTTTGCTACCCTTCCGAAGCCAATGGACATCCAAAAGTCGATGGATGAATACATCATCGGTCAAGACGATGCCAAGATGGCTTTAAGCGTTGCCGTATACAATCATTACAAGAGAATTCTCAGCAAAGAGGATGCCAAGGACAGCGATGTCAACATTCAGAAAAGCAACGTCCTTCTGATTGGCCCCACGGGTGTAGGCAAGACCTATCTTGCACAGACGCTTGCCAAAACGCTGAAGGTTCCCTTTGCCATTGCCGATGCTACCACGCTTACCGAAGCAGGATACGTGGGTGAGGACGTAGAGAACATTCTTCTGCGTTTGATCCAAGCGGCCGATTTCGACGTGGAAAAGGCCGAGCACGGTATCATCTATATCGACGAGATCGACAAGATCTCCCGTAAGAGTGAGAACCGATCGATCACGCGCGACGTTTCGGGCGAGGGTGTGCAGCAGGCACTCCTTAAGATCTTGGAAGGAACGGTATCCAATGTTCCCCCACAGGGTGGCAGAAAGCACCCCAACCAAGAATTTATCCAGATCAACACCGAGAACATTCTCTTTATTTGCGGCGGTGCCTTTGACGGATTGGAAAAGATCATCGAAAAGCGAAACGATAACAGTACCGTCGGCTTTAACAGCAACATCAAGGGCAAGGCGGAAAAACGAAGCGACGGCATCTTTAAGGACGTAACACCTCACGATATCGTCAAATTCGGTCTGATCCCCGAGCTTGTTGGCCGTATTCCCGTCATGGTTGCACTGACCGACCTTGACAAGGATGCACTGGTGCGCATCATCAAGGAGCCTAAAAACTCGCTGATTAAGCAGTACGAGGCACTCTTTGAAATGGACGGCGTTAAGCTGGTATTCGAGAAAAAGGCCATTGAGGCGATTGCCGAGTTGGCCATGGAACGAAACACGGGTGCGCGCGGTCTTCGCGCCATTGCCGAGGGAATTATGATGAAGATCATGTACGAGGTTCCCTCCCGCAAGGATATAGCCGAGGTGCATATCACCTATGACTGCGTAAAAAATCAAAAAGCGCCAAAGTACGTTCTGAAGGAAAAGATAGTCAAGGCAAAAACAAAAAAAGAAAATGCTTCTTAAAAAATGACCGTTCGAATGAACGATAAAAAAGCACTTAGGATAACGAAACCGTATCCTAAGTGCTTTTTATTATCTTTTATTCCGCATCAAAATAACGAACAAGACCTATGATATGCTCGTTAAGCGTTTTTATGGAGTTGGCAAGCGGCAGATATTTGCCCTTGTAAACGGTAAGTACCGTTTCGGTATATCCATTGCCACTATCCTTAACTCCAACGTAGAACACTCCACCATTCAAACCAATGAGAAGCTCTCCGTCCTTGAGGGTCTCACTTTCGGGATCCATAATCTCGTAACTCATCGACGAAAGCAACGTTCCGTTCTTGTCGTAGGTGTAGACCGATACGACAGAGTGGAAGGTCGAGTTGTAGAGACCCTTATTGACATTTTGATTGGAGGCTATGCCGTCACCGCTATAGATCTTCTCATAGCTTTCGATATTCGATGCATAATAGCTTCGACCATCCGCATCCATGAAGGAGAGCGGGCCTGCGTTGGTTCCGTACATCATAGACGCCATATAAACGGTTTTGTCGCTGCTGTTTATCTTAAACAAGCTCTGGTCATTATCACGGAAGCGATACCACGTCCAGCCCACGCAAGCCTGCGACTCAAGGAGTGCCAGCGTGTAATGCTCGTAGTAGTCCGCACGATTCTGCTGCGTAAGAACCTGAATACCCGCGCCAACCGAGTTTGCCATCTTATAGCCGTTGGCGTCTATCGCATCCGCGCCCTTGGAGAAGAACTCAGTCACGATAAAGGGCTTACCTGTAAAGCGATACAGATTGTTGATGGTATCGGCCGACGGATTCAGTCCGCCGTAAAGGTTGGCCGTAATCAGATCGGTGTAGTGCCCTGCGGCGCGAATGATCCATTCCTCCACCAAGGAGTTAAGGTTGGCACGCGAGCCGGGATACATATGATCGGGATCGACCGCCTTGATGGCCTCACTTACCACCTTATAATATCTTGCATACCAGAAGCCGAGGAATTCGCGACGGATCTCCTCCACCTCGGGCGAATTGCGGAACTTCTCCAGCGTCGGATACGGATCGTTCATGCGTCTTGCAAGCCACGTCCATGCCGTCGCATACGAGAAGGCATTGGTTTTCTCGTTGGGGTCAAGCGTAAGATATTTATCCAACAGATCCACGTCCGAAGGAAGCTCGTTATCGCTCGTATAACCAAGAACGCGAGGATTGCCGATGTAGCCGTTCTTTTGAATCTGCGTGGTAACGATCTTGCGTGTTTCGTACTCATAGCCAGGATCAAAGATGCATCGGGTGTTGTTGTGTCCCATCAGACCGTCGCCCGTAAGCGCATTGCGGCCAATGCTCTTCATATATTCGCCCACTGTACCGAAGTTGACGGCTACCGAAAGTCCGTTCTCGACCGCCAGAAGCGACGCTTCGTCACTTTCAAATGCGGTATTCACGCC
>JAZTWS010000131.1:0-3569 GCA_045636005.1 Eubacteriales bacterium
CTCGGCAAAATACGCTGTCGCCTTTTGAAAAAGCAGGGGCAGATTTTTCGTATGCAGAAAAACCGCGTCGCTTTGGCGAAGCCCCCTCTCCCCCTCTTTTACGGGAAGCGGAATCTTGAGATTGGCTACGATATCCCCCGCTTCCGTGCAGAAGGCAAGCGAGGTGGTATAGTTGCTGGTGTCAATGCCGAGAAAGCAGGGCTTACGCATTGTCGGCGTCGTCCGTTGCCTTTTCGGCCGCGGGCTTCCCTTCCTTTTCCAGCAAGTTCTTTACGCCGTTCAAAACGCCGTTGACGAAGGCTCTCGCCTTTACGTCGTCAAATTTCTTGGAAAGCTCAACCGCCTCATTGATCGAAACTCTGGTGGGAATGTCGTCGCGGTACAAAAGCTCGTACACGCAAAGGCGCATGATACTGCGCGAAAGGCGCGACAAACGCTCGGTTTTCCAACCCGATGCGCACTTACCGATCATCTCGTCAATGATGTCCAGCTTGTCAAGAAGATCAAAATATACGTCCTTGATATAACTGCCTGCCTCCACGGTAAATTCGCGGTTGAGTGCGGCAAGCGCGAAGATGTCCTCCGCCTTTTCGTCCTTCTTGAATTCGGTCTCAAACAGAAGCTCCAAAACGGCCTCTCTTTGCTCTCTTCTTGTCATAATTATGAATATTCCTTTCCCCGACGCCGTCGGAAAGTCAAAAATCTCTCATCATATTATTATAAGTTTTTTTGCGCGGAAAGTCAACGAAAAAATGAATATTTTTCAAAAAAAGTGAATATTTTTCCCGCACGGCAGGATTTCCCGTAAATATTTTGCAAAACCTATTGAAAAAGTTCGCTTTTTTCGCTATAATGATAGTGTATTCTTTCGTTTTAAGGAGGAAACCTTATGTTTACACCCAACGGCGGAAAGACCCAGCCCTTTACTATCGTAAAGGACAAGCAGGTCGAAACCAAGCAGATCTTGCGCGAGGTCTATATCGCGCTCAGCGAGAAGGGCTACAACCCGATCAACCAGATCGTAGGTTACCTGCTCTCCGAGGACCCCACCTATATCACCAACTACAAAAACGCGCGTGCGCTCGTCCGTCATATCGACCGCGATGAGCTTCTCAACGAGCTTGTAAAAAATTATCTCGGAGTAAAATAACACTTTGATACGCATTATAAACCTAAAAACCATGAAGGAGGCTTTGCCGCCTCCCTTTTCGGTGCTTTGTCTTGGAAACTTTGATGGCGTACATCTCGGCCACCGCGCGCTCGCGGAGGAAACGATGCGCCAAAAACAAGCGCTATCTGCCGAATTTCAAGGAATTGCCGGCGGTGCGTGGCTCTTTGACCCGCCCCCCGCGCCTTACCTGTTCGGCGAACGGGCGCCACGCCTTTCCACGACCGAAGAAAAGCTTAAACATTTTGCGAATATCGGCTTGGACTACGCCTTTTTAGGCGATTTTTCCGAGCTTTGCCGTCTGACGCCTGCCGATTTCGTAAAGAAAATCCTCATAGGAGAATGCCACGCCGTCCACACGGTTTGCGGCTATAACTTCCGTTTTGCCAAAAACGCTTCGGGGGACGCCGCCGCGCTCTCAATGCTCATGGATGGACGGGCAAGCGTGATGCCCTGTGTAACACTTGACGGAAAACCCATCAGCTCCAGTGCCATACGCGCGCTTTTGGCGGCAGGTGACGCCGAGGAGGCTGGCCGTATGCTCGGCTACCCCTTCTCGCTTTCGGCCAAGGTGCTTCACGGAAAAGCACTTGGCAAGACCATTGGTATTCCCACCGTCAATCAGTGCTTTCCGCTCCACGCCGCACGCCTATCTGACGGCATTTACGTCTCGCGCACATGGGTGGACGGCAGGTCTTACCCCTCGGTCTCCAACATTGGACACCGCCCGACCTTTGACGACGGCGAGCAGATCAACTGCGAGACCCACGTCATCGACTTTGCGGGTGATCTTTACGGCCGACACATCACCGTGGAATTTTTCAAACGACTGCGCGGCGAGATTCGCTTCCCGTCGATTGAAGAATTGCAAACCCAGATACGCGCTGACATTGCGGCAACCAAAACCTATTTTGAAGAACAAAGGAGGCAGCCATGAAGTACTTACGCATACTGCCTCTTTTTTTGTCGCTTCTCCTGCTACTTCCGCTTCTTATCCCGTCGGTCTCCGCGGCCACGCCGCCGAGCGTTACGGGAGTGGACGCGGTCTATGTGATGAATTTGGAATATGGGCAGGTGGTTTTCGCGCAAAACGAAAGCAAGCGGCTCTACCCCGCCTCCACGGCGAAGCTGGTTACGGCACTCGTAGCCGAGGAGCACTTTGCCGAAAACCTTGACCAAAAAATCGAGATCACCGAGGAAATGACGGCCGCCTTTCGCGGGCGCGCGCTCGGCCTCACCGTTGGCGAGCGAATCACGGTAGAAGCACTTTTGCACGCGATGCTGGTGGGAGGCTACAACGATGCCGCCATCGCGCTTGCCTTTGCCACAGCAGGCGATCTTGCAAGCTTTTGTGCCAAGATGAACGAATGTGCCCTCTCGCTTGGCGCGTCCGAAACGCATTACACCAACCCCACGGGACTTCACGATCCCGCCATGGTAACGACGGCGCGTGACACCGCGTACATAGCCATAGAGCTCATGAAGCACGAAACGCTCTACGCCATCACCAAAAAACCAAAGTGTGTGCTTGACGCCACCAACAAGAGCGGCGAGCGGACGGTTTATTCGCGCAATTCTCTGATCTCCTCGATTTTGGAGGAGGATTACTACTATTCCTACGCCGAGGGAATCCATGCGGGCTCGACCGACGAGGGCGGCGATTGCGTCGTCACAAGCGGAAGACTCGACGGACTTTCCTACGTCTGCGTGGTGCTTGGCGGTCGCTCCGAGAACGGCAAAAACAACGCCTTTATCGCTGCCAAAAACGCGCTTCGCCACGCACTCATCTCCTTTTCGATCAAGACGCTCAAGACCACCAAGGCCGAGGTCGCCACGCTCCCCGTGCTTTATTCGGCAACGGTTGCCGAGGTGGCAGTGCATCCGAAGGAGGATCTCACCGCCCTGCTCCCCGGCGACTTTGATCTTGACGACGTGGTTTTTGAGACCTTGCTCACGGTTGAGGAGCTGGAAGCGCCCTTTGAGGGCGGCACGGTGGTCGGGCGCATTCTCGCAAGAGATAAAAACGCAAAGCTTCTCGCGCAAACCGACCTGATCGTCACCGAATCGGTGGACGCGCACGGCTTTCTTCTCTTTATGGCGCGCCTCAAGGGTTTTGTTCTCAGTCCGTTTTTCTTGGTTCTCTTGGCGATCGCCGCGGCACTCATCATCGGAAGCGTATACTACGATAAAAAACACCCGAGACGCCGCCGACAAAAACGTGGCCTTCGCCACCACCGCCACTGATTCCGTACAAAAAGGCACCCCTTGGCGTACCTGCGATAAAGCAGGTAGAACGGTATAACTGTAAAGAATACGGTTATACCGTTTTCTTATGCTTCCTTATTCAACTTGCGTTAGAAATTTTCTCTCCAAACGAGTTATTGTTTTTTTATATAAATAT
>JAZTWS010000132.1:0-5173 GCA_045636005.1 Eubacteriales bacterium
CTGCGCGTCCTGCTTGTGGATTCCGACCCCCAGGGCAACACCACCAGCGGTGTAGGCGTGGCAAAGAAGCAATTGAAATACACCTCGAAAGACGTTCTGATGGGCGAAGTTGAGGCAAAAGAGGCGATTTTGGAGACCGAATTCGACAATCTTTGGCTCATCCCCACCAACATTTCGCTCGCAGGCGCAGAATTTGAGCTTTTCGATACCTTCGAGATTGACGCGCCCAACTGCATGAAAAAGGCAATCGCGCCCATTCTTGACGATTTCGATTACATAATCGTAGACTGTCCGCCCTCGCTCAGCATGCTGACGGTCAACTCTTTCACGGCAAGCGACGGCATCGTGGTGCCGATGCAGTGCGAATTCTACGCGCTTGAGGGTCTGTCTCAGCTTATGGGCACCATCAAGGGCATCAAGCAGAAGTACAACAAGGACCTCGTGGTGGCAGGCATTCTGATTACCATGTACAACCCGCGTCTGCTTCTTTCGATGCAGGTTATGGAGGAGCTGAAGAAGCACTATTCGGACAAGCTCTTTGACACCACCATTTCTCGAAACGTAAAGCTCACCGAGGCGCCCGGCTTTGGAAAGCCCGTATATTATTACGACAAGAACGCCAAGGGAAGCAAGGAGTACGTTGAAGTTGCCAAGGAATTGGCTGAAAGAATATAAAGGAAGGGAACAAAAATGGCAGAGAAAAAGACAAGAGGCGGTCTTGGCCGCGGATATTTCGATATTTTTGACGACAACGAGTCCTCGAACAAGGACGCGGCGGCCGAAATGGTTCGCATTTCGAACATTGAACCCAGAAAAGATCAGCCCAGAAAGACCTTTGACAAGGAAGCTCTCGAGCTCCTTGCCGACTCGATTGGAAAATACGGCGTTTTGCAGCCCATCATTATCCGCGAGAACGTGGCAAATCCCGGCACATATGAGATTATTGCGGGCGAGCGTCGTTGGAGAGCGGCAAAATTGGCAGGGAAGACCGAAATTCCCGCCGTTATTATCGACGGTGACGAGCTGAAGGCCGCGCAGGTGTCGATCATTGAGAACGTACAGCGTGAGGATCTGAATCCCGTGGAAGAAGCTATGGCTTACGAAACCCTCATCGAGCGTTTCGGTCTCAAGCAGGACGAAGTAGCCGCACAGGTCGGCAAGAGCCGCTCGGCCATCGCCAACATGCTTCGTTTGCTCGATCTCCCCGACGAAGTGCTGGAAATGCTTCGTGACGGTCAGATCTCGACCGGTCACGCGCGCACACTCCTCGGTCTTGACAACGAGGAGCAGATGCTTCCGCTCGCCAACAAGATTGTAGCCAACAATATGTCGGTTCGCGAGGTAGAAACCGCAGTTAAAAAGCTGAATTCCATCGCGCAGGCCGAAGCAGAAGCCGAAATTGCAGCTCCTTCGCCTTATAAGATGATGGCAAAGTCCTATATGAAGGACTTGGAGCGCCGCTCGATGCAGGCACTTGGCCGAAAGGTACGCATTCTGCAGACGGCGCGCAAGAAGGTTGTAGAGCTTTCCTTTGATAGCAACGACGACCTTGAGGTGCTTCTCACCGCCATCTGCGGCCAGGAGATCTTCAGCGAAAACTAATTCGACAAAAAGCAACACGTTTCACGTGAAACAGAAGATTTTGCGTGAAATCGTCTCTTTGCGCCCATTTTTTGCCCGTTGAGGCGGCGCGAGCGCGAGGATAACGGTACATTGACAGAAAAGAGAGGAAAAATTATGCTTGACATTAAATATATCAAAGAAAAGCCCGACGAAGTAGTCGAGCGACTTGCCAAGAAGGGCAAGGATGCAAAGGAAGAGATTGAGGCCATTTTGAAGCTGGACGCCAAGCGTCGCGAGCTTCTTGCCGAGATCGAGGGAGCAAAAGCAGAGCAGAACCGCACCAACAAGATGATTCCCGCTCTGAAAAAGGAAGGCAAGGATACCACCGAAGTATTTGCCAAAATGAAGGAGCTTTCTGCCAAGACCAAGGAGAACGAGGAGCTTCTCAAGGAAACCGAGACGCAGCTCACCTCCTTCATGCTCGGTCTCCCCAATCTGCCCGATGTAGATCTTCTCGCCGGCGGAAAAGAGAACAACGAGCCGCTCCGTTACTTCGGAGAGCCCAGAACCTTTGATTTTGAGCCCAAAAACCACGTCGATCTCTGCACCGACCTCGGTCTTGTCGACTACAAGCGCGGCGCAAAGCTCTCGGGAAGCGGATTTTGGCTTTACACCGGCATCGGCGCACGCTTGGAGTGGGCACTTCTCAACTATTTCATTGATACGCACACAGAGAATGGGTACGATCTGATGCTCGTACCGCATATGCTGGGCTACGAGTGTGGTCTGACGGCGGGACAGTTCCCGAAGTTCAAGGACGACGTATATTGGTTAGAAACCGCCGAGGATGAGCGTCGCCGCTTCATGCTTCCCACGGCCGAGACGGCACTTGTGTCGCTCCACCGCGACGAGATCCTCACCGAAGAGGACCTTCCCAAGAAATATATCAGCTACACGCCCTGTTTCCGTCGTGAAGCAGGCTCGTACCGCGCCGACGAGCGCGGCATGGTGCGCGGACACCAGTTCAACAAGGTCGAAATGGTGCAGTACACCCTCCCCGAGAAGAGTGACGAGGCCTTTGACGAGCTGGTTGCCAACGCCGAAGGACTTGTAAAGGGTCTTGGCTTCCATTTCCGCACCGTAAAGCTTGCCGCCGAGGACTGTTCGGCGTCCATGGCACGCACCTACGACATCGAGATCCACATTCCCTCGATGGACGGCTACAAGGAGGTCAGCTCGGTCTCCAATGCGCGTGATTATCAGGCACGCCGCGGCATGATGCGCGTAAAGAGAGCTGACGGAACCATTCAGTATCTTCACACGCCCAACGGAAGCGGTCTTGCCACCAGCCGAATTTTCCCTGCCATCGTGGAGCAGAACCAAAATGCCGACGGTAGCGTGAACGTTCCCGACGTTCTGCGCAAGTATCTCGGCGTTGACGTCATCAAAAAGTAATTGCTGCATGGGGAAGTCTTTAGGATTTCCCCATTCTTTGAAGAAAGGAAACGCCTATGCTTCAAGTTTTGAATGCCGAACCCACCATATTGGAAAATATTGGAAATTTCCTTCGCGATTTTTTCAACCCCCGACTTGAGGGCTACACCAATTTTGAATTCAGCGAGGGCGCGCCCAGCCTGAAGATCATCATCTTCGGCCTGTTTATCGGCGTTTTGATCGCGTCCTTTTCCATGATCTTTATCAAAACCACGCTCGGACGCTTGGTGCGGGCGATTTTGGCAAAAAACGCGTTAGAAGAAGAGAACGCCGTAACGCTTGCCGACTGCGGCTTGGAGAAGCACATCTTCATTCGCATGGCACTCCGACGCGGCTACACGCTCCGGCGCGTGGTGCGTTGCGTGGAGGAGGAGCGTTTCATGGCCGACGCGCGCCGCGAGGCCGAAGAATACGAGGAAAAGCGGCGCGAAGCCAAAGAGAAGGGCTCTCGTCTGCCCGCCTACCGCGAGCCACGCTTCAAGGCCAAGCCCCAAGATTGCCACTTTTACATACCCGAAAAGGACAAATACACCGCCGAAATGCGTTTTCACGCGCGCGGCAGCGGTTATCCCACCTTTTTCTTCGTGCTCTTCGGCAGCATCGCGTGCATCTTTTTGATCTTTGCCTTCCTACCACAGCTTCTCATCTTTTTGGATAACGTGGTCAGCATCTTTAGCTGGAAGGGAAACATGGCAAGATAAAACATTTGTTCGCTGCAACAAAGGGGAACGGGCAGGAGAACGACTTGGAAAACTTTTTGAAAAAAGTTTTCCAAACCTTTCAAAAACTTTTGAGAAAAAAACAGGCCTCGCCGGGAAGAAAATCTTCAAATTTTGATTAGTCAGAAAAATGATGTGGAGTGCTTTTTGAAAAAAGTTCCCCCCACGCGCCCCTCAAAAACTTTTCTGAAATTTTTTACTAAAAAGTCTGCAAAAGTTAATATTGTAAGAGTTTTTCGAGTCATTTTGGTTCTTCTTGCCTTGCAAGAAGAACATTTATGCCGCGAGCCACGCCCAAGACTTAGAAAGCTGGCTTTCTTTTCTGCGCGTGCGCTGAACGCGGCTCAAAATGACGTAAAGTTTGTGCATACCCATGCAGCGAAAGTTTTGATCAAACTTTTTCAAAAGTTTGCGGGGCGTGGGGCAGAGCCCCACATGATGTTCCCAACAAACTTCAATTTGTTTATCACAAATCCTTATATTACATCCATCCTTTGAGGTTCTTATGAAATTACCAAAGAAGCCGGAGCTTTTGTCACCGGCAGGCAACGCCGAAAAGATGCGTGCGGCCTTTCTCTACGGCGCGGACGCGGTATATCTTGCGGGCAACCGCTTCGGAATGCGCTCGGCGGCCGACAATTTCACGGTCGACGAGCTATACGAGGCGGCCGAATACGCGCATTCGCGCGGAAAAAAGCTCTATTTGACTGTGAATACCATGCCGCACAGCGACGAATACCCCGCGCTTGCGGAGTTTTTGCGCGCCGTGGGCGGCGCGGGACTTGACGCCATGATCGTGGCCGATCTCGGCGTGCTGGCTCTCATAAAGCAAATTCTGCCCGACATGGAGATCCACATCTCCACGCAGGCGGGCATCGTCAGCGCCGAGGTGGCAAAAGCCTTCGTGGCACTTGGCGCAAAGCGTCTGGTGCTGGCACGCGAGCTGACGCTCTCGGAAATTTCGCACATTCGCGCGGAGCTCCCCCCCGAGGTCGAGCTTGAGACCTTTATTCACGGCTCGATGTGCGTCTCCTACAGCGGACGGTGTATGCTCTCCAATCTTTTAACGGGACGCGACGGCAATCGCGGCGCCTGCGCCCAGCCTTGCCGTTGGAGCTATCATCTGATTGAGGAAAAGCGCCCCGACGTCCCCATTCCGATCGAGGAGACCGACCTTGGTACCTTCGTGATGTCCTCCAAGGACATGAACACCATCGAAATTCTGCCGCGTCTTATAGAGGCGGGTATCAACTCCTTCAAGATCGAGGGACGCATGAAGAGCGCCTACTACACGGCGGTGGTCACCAACGCCTACCGCATGGCGCTTGACGCCTATTTTGCCGATCCCGCGGGCTACGTCTTTGACAAGGCGCTTGCACGCGAGCTGGATAGCGTGT